>JAVHXR010000115.1 GCA_031119515.1 Propionicimonas sp. | reverse complement strand
GGGTGCGGGCGGTCCCGGGGTCAGGCCAGCGACAGGAACAGCTTCTCGAGCGAGCCGAGGTCGACGGAGTTGTTCTCCGGATCGGTCAGGCACTCCTTCAGCCCCGCCGAGATCACCGCGAACCCCGCCCGGTCCAGCGCCTTGGAGACCGCGGCCAGCTGGGTGACGATGTCCTGGCAGTCGCGCTCGTCCTCGATCATCCGGATGATCCCGCCGATCTGGCCCTGGGCGCGCTTCAACCGGCGGACGACCGCCGCGAGTTCGTTGGGGTCGAGTTGCATGCCTTCATCCTCGGCTGGGTGGGGTAGGGGCCGGCGGTGATCGTACCCCGCCGGAGGGGTCGGTACGGCGTCAGCCGCGCGGGTCGCCCGCGGCCTGCTCGGCGAGCTGGGTGCGCACCTCGTCCATGTCGAGCGCCTTCACCGCGCCGATCAGCTCCTCCAGCGCCGGTGCCGGCAGTGCCCCGGGCTGGGAGAAGACCAGGATGCCGTCGCGGAACGCCATCAGGGTGGGGATCGACATGATGCCGGCCGCACCGGCGAGGTCGCGCTCGGCCTCGGTGTCGACCTTGCCGAAGGTGATCCCCTGGTGGGTCTCGGACGCGGCCTCGAAGACCGGGGCGAACATCCGGCACGGCCCGCACCAGGCAGCCCACCAGTCGACCAGCACGATGTCGTTGTCGTTGACGGTCTGCTCGAAGCTCGCTGTGGTCAGGTTCACGGTTGCCATGCCGGCAAGCCTACCCGCATACCCTAGCGGGTATGCCCCTGGCCGGCCCGGCCCGCCCCGTGCCCGCCGACCGGGATAACGCCACGCCGACACCGTGCGCAAGTGCCGGTCCGCCGCTCGCCGGGCGCTGTTCGCACCCGGTAGGGCTGGTGCTAGCGTGACCTCTCACCGGCGCCGGCGCCCCGTTCACCCCGGGCCGCCGACCTGGCCCACCTTGAAGGACCCCGATTCGAGGAGAGCGGATGACCCGGCACGACGCCCCCGTCTCGGGCGGGGCGAAGGTCCCGGGAGCGGACTTCAGCGTGCGGGAGTTCGCCCGCTCCGCCAATGGCAGCCACCGCGCAGCCCTGCGGCTCGACGCCTACGCCGACTCGCCCCTCGACAGCGACACCCTCGCTGAGGTCGCCCTGTTGTCCCGGCTCGAGCGGAGCGCGTTGCGCTACCTGCGCAGCGTCCTGGTCACCCCCACCCACTCCGACGCGAGGATGACCGCCTTCCTGGTCACCTGGGCGTACGAGAAGTACTGGCTGGCCGATGCGCTCGAACTCGTCGTCGCCGCCCATCCCGACCAGCCCTCCTCCCCCGGCGGGGAGTCGCCGGGGGCCCGACTCCGGCTGGCCTGGCACGCCGTCGGCGAACGGTTCGAGCCGATCCGCGAGTCGGTGGTCACCAACCTGATCGGGGACGACGTGATCGCCGTCCACTGCGTCACGGGGGCACTCGACGAGTGGCTCACCCAGGCGGCCTACCAGCGTCTGGCCGAGACCACTGGCCATGAGCAGTTGCGCGACACCCTGGCCGGGCTGCTGGCCGTGAAGCGGCGGCACAGCGCGTTCTTCACCACGCAGGCCAGGGACCGGCTCACCGGCTCGCCCCGGGCGCAGTCGCTGGCGCGCCGCAGGTTGCGCCGCACCGCCGTCCCGCTCGGGTCGCAGGACGAGCCCGCCCGCCTCCTGAGCCGCCTGCTGGGCGGGTGGATCACCTCCGCCGACCTGGCGGCGATCGACCGGCGCCTGGACGGCTACCCCGGCCTGGCCGGGCTGCGACTGGTCGCCAGGACCGCCGAGCGCGCGACCCGCCGCGCCGGCAGGGCGCCGGCCGTGACCGGGGAGCCGACACGGTGAGCATCGACCTCGGCGACGCCCGCGTCCTGCTCACCGGAGCCACCGGCTTCGTCGGCCAGGCGATCCTGGAGCGGCTGCTCACCAGCCACCCCGGCACGACGATCACCGTCCTGATCCGGCCACGGGGGACCATCCCGGCCGCCCGGCGGCTGGACTCCCTGCTGCGCAAGGCGGTGTTCGCACCCTGGACCGAGGCGGTCGGCGAGGACGAGGTGCGCCGGATCGTCGCCGAGCGGGTGCGGGTGGTCGAGGGTGCGCTGGGCGACCTCGGTCCCGAGCCGGAGAAGCTCGACCTGGTGCTGCACTCTGCGTCCTCGGTGAACTTCGACGACCCGATCGACAAGGCCTTCGGCACCAACGTCTCCGGAGTCGCCGGGCTGTACCAGGCGCTGCTCGACGCCGGGGCCGACCCGCACGTCGTCCACGTCTCCACCGCCTACGTCAACGGGGCCCGCAAGGGACTGGTGACCGAGGGACCGGTCGACCACGACGTCGACTGGCGGGCCGAGGAGCGCGCCGCCCTGACCGCCCGCGACCGGGTGGACGAGGCCTCGCGCCGGCCTGCCCAGTTGCGCCAGTTCCTGAGGGAGGCGCAGCAGGCGGTCGGCAAGGTGGGCCCGCAGGCAGTGGCGGAGGCGACGGAGGCGGCCCGCCGCGCCTGGGTCGACGACCAGCTCGTGGAGCACGGCCGCGCCCGGGCCCAGAGCCTGGGCTGGACCGACGCCTACACCCTCACCAAGGCGCTGGCCGAGCGGCTGGCGGAGGAGCTGTGGCTGGGCGGGGGGCACCGGCTGAGCATCGTGCGCCCGTCCATCATCGAGAGTGCGCTGCGCCACCCGTACCCGGGCTGGATCGACGGGTTCAAGGTCGCCGACCCGCTGATCATGGCCTACGGCCGCGGGCAGCTGCCCGAGTTCCCCGGGCTCCCCGACAGTGTCCTGGACGTCGTCCCGGTCGACTTCGTGGTGAACGCCGTCCTCGCCGCGGCCGCGACGGCCGCCCCGCGCGACCGCGCCCGCTACTTCCACATCGGCTCCGGCGCCACCAACCCGCTGCCCTTCCACCAGATGTACGACAGCATCCGGGCGTACTTCATCGAGCACCCGATCCCCGGGGCGAACGGGCCGACCCGGCTGCAGCCCTGGCAGTTCCCGGGAGGCGTCCGGTTCGAGGCCTCGATGAAGCGCAAGGAGACCGGGGCAAGGCTCGCCGCCCAGGTGGTGTCGAAGCTGCCGGCCGGGGAGCGCACCAGGGAGTGGCTGGGCAAGCTGGACGCCGCCGGCCGGGACCTCGGGCTGCTGCGGAAGTTCTCGGAGCTGTACCGGGCCTACGTCCAGTCGGAGGTGGTCTTCGACGACACCCAGGCCCGCGCCCTCCACGCGGCGACCGCCGACGGTCCCGACGACGACGCCGGCTTCGACGTCGCAGCCATCGACTGGCGGCGCTACCTCCAGGACGTCCACCTGCCCGCCATCACCACCATGACACGCGCGTTCTCGGCCCGTGGCGGGCGCGGCGAGCCGGCCCGGCGCCCGCTGGCCGAGGAGCCGGGGGTGGTGGCGATCTTCGACATGGAGGGGACGGTGCTGCACGCGAACCTGGTGCAGCAGTACCTCTGGCTGCGCAACGCGGAACGGGACGCGACCGCCGTCCCGCGGGAGGTCACCAAGATCCTGGCCCTGCTGCCGCGGTACCTGGCCGCGGAGCGCCGGGACCGCAGCGAGTTCATCCGCAGCTTCCTGCGGCTGCACAAGGGGATGCGGGTCGAGGACGTGCAGCGCTACGCCAGCGGGCGGGTGGGCCGCCGGTTGCGCGAGCACCTGCTCTCCGACGCGCTGGACCGGGTCGCCGCCCACCGCTCCGCGGGACACCACACCGTCCTTGTGACCGGTGGCGTCGACATCCTCGCCGACGTCGCGGCGCCGTACTTCGACGAGGTGGTGGCCAGCGGCCTGCACGCCAGGGACGGGGTGCTCACCGGCTACCTCGCCTCGCCCCCGATCGTCGGCGAGGCGCGCGCGGCCTGGCTGCGCAGCTACGCGGACGCCCATGGCTTCGACCTGGACAAGTCCTATGGTTATGGCGACAGCCAGGCCGACACCTCCTGGCTGCAGTTGCTCGGCAACCCGGTCGCGGTCAACCCCGACCAGCGACTGTTCAAGGTGGCGAGGGAGCGGCGCTGGGAGGTGGCGGTGTGGAAGCGCACCGCCGACCACGGTGCGCGGCCCGGACCGCAGTGACGGGCTGAGACGAAGGAGAGCCGATGGCGTTCGACATCGACCAGTACGCGGAGACCTCGACGGAGGTCACCTGGCAGGACCTCGACTTCGACGCGTTCGACGCCGACCCGCTGCCCGAGGTCACGCTGCGCACCCTGCGCTACATGTGCAATGTCGAGTACCACACGGTGTGCTACCTGCGGGACCTGCTGGTGACGCCTTCCCACAAGGAGCGCGACGTCAATGCCTTCATGACGATGTGGAACCGGGAGGAGTACTGGCACGGCGAGGCGCTGGCCGACGTCCTCGGCCGGCACGGCATCACCGTCGACTACGACGCCCTGAAGGCGAGCCGCCTGAAACTGGAGTGGCGCGACAAGCTCGCCCCGCTGCGCCAGTCGATCCTCGGCAACATCGTCGGCGAGGACTACATCGCCGTCCACATGAGCTGGGGAGCGGCCAACGAGTGGAGCGCGGTCGCCGCCTACCGCCGGCTCGCAGCGCTCGAGCGGCACCCTGCGCTGTCGCCGCTGCTGCAGCGGATCGCCCAGCAGGAGACCCGGCACGTCGCGTTCTACGCCAGCCAGGCCCGCAAGCGGCTGGAGAAGAGCGGGCTCGCCCGCCGGCTGACGAAGCTGGCCCTGACCAAGGCCTGGGAGCCGGTCGGCACCTCGATCTCCGAGCCCGAGGACGTCAAGCACGTGATGTCCCATCTGTTCGGCTCCGAGGAGGGTCTGGCCGAGATCCGCCGGATCGACGCCAACATCGCCAAGCTCCCGGGGATGGACGGCCTCACCATCGTCGAGGACGCCCTCCGCAGGCGCGGCGTGGCGGCCTGACCCTGCCGGCCGCCGGCACACCGCGGGGTTCGTTCCCACCGGCGTGGCACACCTCGGCCGTCGCCCGAGCCCGCCGGACGGCTGTCCCCGCCCCCGGCCCGCTAGCCGAGACCGCCTCGTACGAAGCCGAGCCGGATCCGGCGGAGCTCGCCGGTCATCAGCCCCGCGGTGACAGCGGGATCGGCGGCCATCACGCGGCGCGCGTCGTCCTCGTCCTCCGCCTCGAAGATGGCGATGCCGTCGTCGAGGGCGCCTCCTGTGGTCGGCCCGGCCAACAACAGCCGGCCGGACTCCAGCAGGCTGCCGAGGTAGTCGGAGTGCGCCCCGGCCATCACCGCGGCCTCGTCGGGGGTGATCGTCGCGACGAAGTCGGCGCGCGGGGGGTGGATGAAGTAGATCCAGTGCGCCACGCGCCAAGCTTCGTCCCCCACCCCGCCCACGGGCAAGGATGGAGCCGCCTAAGGGAGTCGAACCCTTGACCTGCTCATTACGAGTGAGCCGCTCTGCCTACTGAGCTAAGGCGGCGCGGTCCGGTGAACCGGACCGGAGCACAACTATAGGGGTACCTCCCCCGAACGTCCGAACCGACGGCGCCGCGGCACCGGTGGCCGGACGCGCCGGTCGGACGGGACCGTCCCGACGCCGCGACGATCCGGCGCCTGGGTGCTCAGGTGCAGGTGAAGCCGTCGGTGGGCAGCGTCGCGTTGACCAGGTAGGCGATCACCACGCTGTTCACGCAGTCGGACTTGCTGCCGTAGCTGCCGTGTCCCTCACCCTGGTAGGTCAGCAGCACCCCGGACTCCAGCTGGTCGGCCATGGTGACCGCCTGCTGGTACGGGGTGGCGTTGTCGCCGGTGCCGCCGATCACAAGGATCGGCTCGGCGCCCGCGCCCCGCAGGTCGAGGTCCGGTGCCGGACGGACCGGCCACAGCGCGCAGGTGTACTGCGGCCCGAAGTAGCGGCCGAAGATCGGCGCCTTGGACTGGTCCTCCGACCAGGTCAGGTCGGCGTCCACCACGCCCTCGTCGGCGGTGTCGAGACAGCTGATCGCGGGGAAGGCGTAGAACATCGCCGAGTAGTCCCCCCGCTCGTCGCGGGCATTCAGCTGGTCGGCAGCCCACAGCAGCGCCTCCCCGCTGCCCTGCCGCGCCCAGCCGACGTACGCCGCGATCGCCGGCCACGCCTCCTTGCCGCCGTAGAGCAGCTGCGCGACCCCCTCGACGGCCAGCGACTGGGTGAGCCTGCGCCCCTTCACGTCGAGCGGTGCGGCGTCCAGGTCGTCGAACAGGCCGGTGATGCTGGCCAGCACCTCGTCGGCGGTGCCGCCGAGGCCGCAGGAGTTCTCCACGCACCAGGTTGCGAAGTTGCCCAGCGCGAGGTCGAACCCCATCGCCTGGATCACCTCGTCTGAGTCGGTGATGTTGACGGCGGCGTCCAGGACGAGTCGACCGGTGTTGAACGGGAACAACTCGGCGTAGGTCGCACCGATCTCGGTGCCGTAGGAGTACCCGAAGTAGTTCAGCTTCTGGTCGCCGGCGAGCTGTCGCATCAGGTCGAGGTCCCGGACCGTCTCGATGGTGGAGATGTGCTCGAGCAGCCGGCCGCTGTTCTCCCAGCACGACCTGGCGAAGTCGTAGGTGCCCTTCACCAGCGCCGCCCGTTCGGCGCTGTCGTCCGGGGACATGTCCAGCGCTTCGAGCTCGTCGGTGGACGCCGCGCCGTAGCAGCGGACCGGGGTCGAGTTGCCGGTGCCCCGAGGATCCCAGCCGACGATGTCGTACTGCTCCAGCCCCTCCCTGGCGAACGCCGCGGCCAGCCCGGTGCCGGCGGCGCCCGGGCCGCCGGGGTTCACGAAGAGGGTGCCGAGCCGCGGCTGCGCTGTCGCGGGGCGGCGGGCCAGCGAGAGCGTGATCGCCTGCGCCGCCGGATCGGCGTAGTCCAGCGGCACCAGGATCTCGGCGCACTCCAGGTCGGCCGAGCAACCGGCCCAGGCCAGGTCCTGGGAGAGGTATCCCGACAGCCCGTCGCCGGCAGGGGCGGCCGCGAACCCTTCGGGGTTGACGTTCGGCTCCGGGAGGGTGGGCCGGTCCACTGCCGGGCCGGGCTGCGAGGACACCTCGACGCCGCCGACCTCGACCGGCTCCTCCGTCACGCCGGGCGCGGGGGTGATCACCGGGAAGGTGCACCCTGTGACAGCGAGGACGAGCGCGAGGCTTCCAGCCAGCAGGCGCGGCATCCGGTTCTTCACGTCTGCAAGCGTAGACGGCCACGCCGAGCCCGGCGTCAGCCGGGCGAGGGGTGCCGTCTCGACCCGGGACGCGCCAGCGGACCGGGGGACCTGGCGGGACGCGCCAGCGTCCGCGGTGAGTGCAGCTAGCCTGCCAGCTGGCGCTCGGCCTTGTCCTTGGCACGGGCCGACCGGAAGCTCCGGTCGAGGCTCCAGCCGCCGCCACCGACGAGCAGGAACAGCAGGCCGACGGCGGCCAGCAGCAGCTCGAACTCGCCGAGGAAGGCTCCGGTCTGGCCGGGCACCGGCGTCAGGAAGACGTTCCACGGTCCCCACAGGACGAAGGCCAGGGCACCGCCGGCGATCAGCAGCACGCCCAGCCCTGCCACCCGGGTGAGCAGGCCGAGGACGAGAGCGAGCGCGATGAGCAGCGCCGCGATCCCGGTCACGATCGCCATCACCTGCGGGTAGGGGATGATCGTCTGGGCGAACTGCTCCTGGGTCTCGACCAGGTTGCTGAGCATGTGGATGCCACGGACGGTGAAGATGGCGGCCACCACCAGCCGCAGCAGGAACAGGCCGAGCGACCCGAGGAACTTGTCGTTGGTGCGCTTGTGGATCACCACCGGCTCGGGCGGGGCGACCGCCACCGGGG
>JAVHXR010000114.1:5431-7829 GCA_031119515.1 Propionicimonas sp. | reverse complement strand
GTGTGGAGGACGACGAACAGCACCCAGAGCGACTGGACCGCCTCGTGGAACGACCTCGCCGGGCGAACGGCCAGCGCGCGCATCACCTCCGCTACCCGGTGCAGGTCGGCGGCGTCCTGCGGGTCCGAGCCGGAGGCGAGGTCGTCGGCGAGATCGGCGTAGCGGTGCAGGAAGTCCAGCACGGCGGTCATCGCGATCTCCACCGCGCGGTAGAAGTCGGCCCGCTCGCCGGTGGCGGTCGCGCCGCGGACGGCGGCCTGCCTGGCCAGGCCGGCGGGGCCGGTGGCCAGCCATCGCGCCACGTTGGGGCAGATGTGGCCCTGGGCGTGGTCCTTCTGGTTGATCTTCACCACCTTGGCGATCTCGTCGAGCTGCGCACCGTGTCGGCCCCGGATGACGTCCTCCAGGGAGGCGCCACGCCAGGCGGGACGGATGTCCTCCCGGAATGCCCGGATCGTCTCGGGGTCGACCTCGAAGCGGTCCTGGGGCCGGGTCGGCAGGGTCTCGATCTCGCGGTCGATCCAGGACGCGCCCGCCTCAGGGGTGATCACGCCCGCCCGCACCGACGGCGTCCGGTTGCCCACCACGAGTTCGCCTGCCGTGATGGCGATCGGCAGTTCCCGCAGCGCCGCAGCCAGGGCGAGCGACCGCCGCACCGCCACCGGCTCGCCGGCGTGCTCGCGGTAGACCCGGGTGGTGATCAGCGCCTGGGCGGCCGAGACCACCCGCGGCTCGGCCAGCATCGCGTCCCGCAGCCGCCCGATCCGTGGGGGGCAGGGCAGTGTCGAGAGCGACTGGCAGGCGGTGGCCCGCGTGGCGGTGGTCATGGCTGTCCTGTCTGGCGGTGGCGCCGGTGGGTGCGAGCGGCTAGAAGAAGGCCTCGATGCCGTTGTGCCGGAAGGTGTCCCGGTACCCGGTCAGGTCCTCCTCGTGCAGGGCCGGGACGCCGGCGAGCCGGTACTCCCAGTCGAGCAGTTCGTACTTGCGCTCCCCGAACTGGTGGAACGGCAGCAGCTGGACCGTCTCGACGCCCAGCGGCGCCAGCAGGCGGCAGAACGCGACCGCGTCGCCCGGTGTGTCGTTGACACCGGGGATGACCGGGATGCGCACCAGCACGTCGCCGCCGGCACGAATCGCTGTGGCAAGGTTCTGCAGCGGGAGGCCGTTGCCGACCCCGGTCCACCGGCGATGCTCGCCGGGGTCGTGGTGCTTGACGTCGATGATCGCGAGGTCGACCAGGCCGAGCAGGCGGGCGAAGATGGCCGGCGCGGCGTATCCGGTGGTCTCGATGGCGGTGTGGACGCCGTTGTCCCGCAGCCTGCGCAGCAGGGCGGCGGAGAACCGGTGCTGCACCATCGCCTCGCCGCCCGACAGTGTCACCCCGCCACCGGACTCCTGGTAGAAGGGCAGGTCCTGCAGGCAGGTTGCCACCACCTCGTCCACGCTGTAGTCGCGGCTGTCCGGTGCCGAGCTCGCCGGGTCGACGGGATCGCGGACCTGCAGCACCCTCAACTCGCGCGACCCCGGGTTGGAGCACCACGCGCACGCCATCGGGCAACCCTTGAGGAAGACGAGGGTACGGATCCCGGGCCCGTCGTGGAGGGAGAACTTCTGGATGTCGAAGACCCGGCCGACAGCCTCGGTCATGGCACCGCCTCCCGCGTCGTTCGCAAGCCTTGAACTTTCATACGTAAGACTAATAAGCTGCGTATGAAAGTCAACGGGGCAGGGGGAGGCGCATGACCGGAGATCGGCGGTCCAGGATCCTCGAGTTCGTGATCGACAGCGAGCGGGTCGACGTCAACGAACTCGCCGACCGGTTCGCGGTCTCCCGGGTGACCGTCCGCAAGGACCTCGACGAGCTGGAGAAGAAGGGGCTGGTCCGCCGCGAGCACGGCTACGCCGTGGCGATCGCCCGTGACAACCTGCTCAGCCGGCTCGCCTTCCACTACGACGTCAAGCGCCGGATCGCCGCGGCGGCGGCCTCACTCGTCGCCGACGGCAGCACCGTGATGATCGAGTCGGGTTCCTGCTGCGCCCTGCTCGCCGAAGCGATCGCGGAGACCCGCAAGGGCGTCACGCTGATCACGAACTCTGCCTTCATCGCCGACTACGTACGTGCCGCGGCCGGCGTGAACGTCGTCCTGCTGGGCGGCGACTACCAACCCGAGGCCCAGGTCACCGTCGGCCCGCTGGTCGAGCAGGGCGTCGCGAACTTCTTCGTCGACACGCTGTTCGTCGGGGTGGACGGCTACACCGAGGCGAGCGGGTTCACCGCAGCCAACCTGCTGCGGGCCGAGGCGGTGCGCGCGATGGCGCGGCGGGCCCGCGAGGTCGTGGTGCTCACCGAATCGCTGAAGTTCCCGCGGCAGGGCGCCGTCCAGCTCCTCCCGGTGAC
>JAVHXR010000114.1:0-5421 GCA_031119515.1 Propionicimonas sp. | reverse complement strand
AACCTGACGCTGCCGATCCGCCGGCACCTGACCGCTGCCGGGCTGGCGGTCACCACGGTGACGGCCGGCTGAGCCCCCCGGACACCTCAGACCCGACCAGAGACAAGGACGAACCCGAATGACCACCCTGACAGAGCCGGTGACCGCGGTCGAGGAGCCCCAATTCGGCAGGCTCACCGCGAGGATGGCCGCGTGGCGGGAGGAGTTGATCGAGACCTCCCCCTCGGTGTGCGTCGAACGGGCGGTGCTCACCACCCAGACCTACCGCCTGCACCGGGACGAGCCGATGGTGCTGCTCCGGGCGCAGATGGTGAAGAACGTGCTGGAGAACATGTCGATCTTCATCGAGCCCGCCTCGCTGCTGTGCGGGAACCAGGCGTCGGCGAACCGGGCCGCCCCGATCATGCCCGAGTACGCGATGGACTGGGTGATCGCCGAGCTGGACGAGTTCGACAAGCGGCCGGGCGACCGGTTCACGATCACCCAGGACGCCAAGCGCGCGTTGCGGGAGATCGCCCCGTTCTGGGAGCACAACACCCTCAAGGACCGCGGCCTCGCCCTGATGCCACCGGCCAGCCGCAGGTTCTACGACCTGGGAGTGATCCACCCCGAGGGCAACATCACCTCCGGTGACGCCCACATCGCGGTCTCCTACGAGCGGGTGCTGGCAGAGGGCCTGGTGGGGTACCGGACCCGCACCGAGGCGCTGCTCGCAGGGCTCGACCTGACCGACGCCGACCAGTTCAGGCGATCGTTCTTCTACCGGGCGGTGCTGATCACCCTCGACGCCGTGGTCGACTTCGCCCACCGCTACGCCGACCTCGCCGCCGACCTCGCCGCCACCGAGCCGGACCCCGCCCGCAGCGCGGAGCTGAGGGAGATGAGCAGGATCCTGAACCGGGTCCCCGAGCAGCCCGCGCAGACCTTCCACGAGGCCGTCCAGGCGGTGTGGCTGGTCCAGCTGTGCCTGCAGGTCGAGTCCAACGGCCACAGCCTGTCCTACGGTCGCCTCGACCAGTACCTGCACCCGTTCTACGCCGCCGACCTCGAGGCCGGACGGGTCACACCCGACAGTGCGACCGAGCTCCTCACCAACCTGTGGCTGAAGACGATCACGCTTGCCAAGATCCGCAGCTGGTCGCACACCCGGTTCAGCGCCGGCGGGCCGCTCTACCAGAACGTCACCGTGGGCGGCCAGACCCCCGACGGACGGGACGCGGTCAACCCGCTGTCGTACCTCGTGCTCCGCTCGGTGGCCCAGACCAGGCTGCCGCAACCGAACCTGACGGTGCGCTACCACGGCGGGCTGGACGACGACTTCATGCTGGAGTGCATCCAGGTGATGCGGCTCGGGTTCGGCATGCCGGCGTTCAACAGCGACGAGGTCATCATCCCGTCCCTGATCGACAAGGGCGTGGCGGAGGCGGACGCCTACAACTACTCGGCGATCGGCTGCGTCGAGGTTGCCGTCCCCGGCAAGTGGGGCTACCGGTGCACCGGGATGAGCTTCCTCAACTTCCCCAAGACCCTGCTGACCGCGATGAACGGCGGGCGCGACCCGCGCTCGGGCGAGCAACTCGCGCCGGCGGGACGGCACTTCACCCAGATGGCCGACTTCGAGGAGCTGATGGCCGCCTGGGACGTCACCGTCCGGGAGTTCCAGCGGCACTGCGTGATTCTCGACTCCGCCTGCGACATCGCGCTGGAGGAGAACGTCGCCGACATCCTGTGCTCGACCCTGGTCGAGGACTGTCTCGGCCGCGGCAGGCCGATCAAGGAGGGGGGAGCCGTCTACGACTTCGTGTCCGGCCTGCAGGTGGGGATCGCCAACCTCGGCGACTCGCTGGCGGCGATCCGCAGATGCGTGTTCGAGGACGGGACGGTTACCGCCGCCGAACTGTGGGAAGCCCTGCTGGACGACTTCGCCGGGGCGCGCGGTGCCGAGATCCAGGCCGCGCTGGCCGGTGCGCCCAAGTACGGCAACGACGACGACTATGTCGACGGCCTGCTCGTCCGGGCCTACGACAGCTGCATCGACGAGATCTTCCGTCACCACAACACCAGGTACGGCCGCGGGCCGATCGGCGGCGGCTACTACGCCGGTACGTCGTCGATCTCGGCGAACGTCCCCCAGGGCGCCTCCACCATGGCCACGCCGGACGGTCGCCGCGCGGGCGAGCCGCTGGCGGAGGGCTGCTCGCCCAGCCACGGCGCCGACACCCACGGGCCGACGGCGGTCTTCAAGTCGGTCTCGAAGCTTGACACCACCCGGATCACCGGCGGCGTCCTGCTCAACCAGAAGGTCACCCCGCAGGTGTTGCGCAAGGACGCCGACCGGCGCAAGCTCGTCCTGCTGCTGCGGACCTTCTTCAACCGGCTGGACGGCTTCCACGTGCAGTACAACGTGGTGGACCGGGCGACCCTGCTCGACGCCCAGGCCCATCCCGAACGGCACCGCGACCTGATCGTGCGCGTGGCCGGCTACAGCGCCTTCTTCAACGTGCTGTCGCGGGCGACCCAGGATGACATCATCGCCAGGACCGAACAGACCCTGTAGCGACCCCGGAGCTGCCCCGGCGGACGCCGGGGCCAGACGACTTCAGCGTGGAAGGACGTGACATGACGAACCCGCCGGCGGGCTCGCTCGCCCTCGGTATCGACATCGGCGGCACCGGCATCAAGGGTGCCCCGGTGGACGTGGCGACCGGTCGGCTGGCCGCCGCCCGCCACTGCCTCGACACCCCCCAGCCGGCCACCCCTGCCGCGGTGGCGGCCACGGTGAGCGAGCTGTACCGCCACTTCGGCCTCCCGGCCGGCACCCCCGTCGGGGTGACGATCCCTGCGGTGGTGCGGCACGGGATCGTCCGCAATGCCACCAACATCGACCCGACCTGGATCGGTACCCATGCCGGGGAGCTGTTCGGCGGCGAGCTGGGCATCCCTGTCACCGTCCTCAACGACGCCGATGCCGCGGGGCTGGCCGAACTCGGCCTGGGTGCCGGCCGCGGCCACACCGGGGTGGTGCTGGTGATCACCCTGGGGACCGGGATCGGCTCGGCGCTGTTCGTGGACGGTCGCCTCGTGCCCAACACCGAATTTGGGCACCTCACCATCGACGGCTTCGACTGCTGCCCGTGGGCCTCGGCCGCCGCGCGCGTCCGGGAGAACCTCTCCTGGGCGCAGTGGGTGTCGCGCCTCCAGGAGTACCTGGGCTACACCGAGAGCCTGGTCTGGCCGGACCTGATCATCATCGGGGGCGGGATCAGCCGCGACGCCGACCGGTTCCTGCCGCTGCTGCAACTCGAGGCACCGGTCGTCCGGGCCCACCTGGAGAACGACAGTGGCATCGTCGGGGTGGCCCTGGAGGCGCACGCCGCGCAGGCCAGGCTCGCCACGGCGGCTTCCCCCGGCACCCCCGGGTACGCCGTCGTCGGCTGAGCCGGCCGGCAGCGGGTCCGGCCGGAGCGGGGCGGTGATACGGCGTTGTGTGGCGGGCGGAGATTGGGTAACGTCAGGCCGGCCGAAACTGACAACGTTGACATAAAACCTTCGCGAGCCGGACGCCGTTCGTCCTGCCGGCGTGGGTCAGGTCGAGGCAAGCGAATCTCCGGGGCGCGCGGCCGTGCCGCCGTCGCCACGGTGCCCGGGCTCCCGGGCGGATTCTTGGTCGGCGCGGTGGGAGCCGCCGCCCTGGTGGAGGAGTGACTGGCAATGACGCAGCGCGCAGCGCGAGGTAGTGGATCGTCCGGCGACCGGGGCCTGCCCGGCCGGGGGAGCCGGCAGCGTCCGGGGCGGGTGCGGCTTACCCGGCCGCTGGCAGCGGTCGCTGCGCTCAGCCTGGCCTGGGGACTGGTCAGCCCGCTGGCTGGCGTCGCGCAGGCCGCCCCGGACACCGGCCTGGTGCAGTACGTGAACACGCTGGTCGGCACCACGTCGAGCGCGACCATCGCCGGACCGACGCGGCCGAACGGCTCGATCCATCCCAGCCCCGAGACGCTGTCGCCCGACAACGGCGGGTACACCCCGGGCAACGCGGTCGTCGGCTTCGGGCAGCTGTACTCCCAGGGCACCGGAGGCACCCAGTCCTACGGCAACTTCCTGCTGTCGCCGCAGACCGGCGGGGTCGAGACCACCGAGGCCAACCATGCGTCGCCGGTCACCGGCGAGGCGGGCAGCGCCGACTACTACACCGCCACGCTGTCCAGGTACGGCATCAAGACCGAGATCACGCCGACCGACAACGCCGCGCTCTACCGCTTCACCTATCCCGCGGCGGCCGATTCCTCCCTGGTGCTCGACCTCAGCCGCAAGATCGGCGGCTCGGTCGCGCTGAAGAGCGGCGGCAGCGTCACCATCGACCAGGCGAACCACCTCATCACCGGCGGCGGGCGGTTCGGCAGCAACTGGAACCCCGCCCAGTGGGACATGTACTTCGCACTCCGCTACGACAAGACCCCGTCCGAGGTGGGCACCTGGGACGCCGGCGGGCGCCATGCCGGCACCACCTCGCAGACCGCGGCAACGACCCGTCTCGGGGCCTACCTCACGTTCCCCACCACCGCCGGCGAGGCGGTCAACGTCAAGATCGCGATCTCCTTCGTCTCGGCGGCGAACGCCACCGAGCTGCTCGACGAGCAGATTCCGGCCTGGGACTTCGACGCCACCCGGGCAGCTGCGGGAACGGCGTGGAACGAGATCCTCGACGACGTCGAACTCGGTGGCGCCGTGACCGAGGCCCAGAAGGCGAAGTTCTACACCGCTCTCTTCCACACCAACGTCCAGCCGCGCGACCGGGTCGCCGACAACGGCTACTGGGACGACTACTACACGCTCTGGGACTCCTGGAAGACCGTCTTCCCGTTCCTGTCGCTGACCCGGCCGGCCATGGTCGGGGAGAACATCAACTCGTTCATCAAGCGGTACCAGGACAACGGCTACATCGCCGAGACCTTCACCTCGGGCAAGGAGTTCCTGTCCGGCCAGGGCGGCAACGAGGCCGAGAACGTCGTCGCGGACGCGTTCCTCAAGCGGGTCCCAGGGGTCGACTGGGAGGCCGCCTACGCCGCGGTGAAGGGTGACTCCCAGGCCCTGCGGAGCGCGCAGTACGTGAACACCGGCTACCACTACAGCGGTGCCACGGCGCTCAACGGGCTCACCTACGCCAGCCGGATCAAGCCGGCCTCGGCCACGATGGGCTTCGCCATCAACGACCACTCGCTCGCCGTGATGGCCAAGGGGCTCGGCAAGACCGCGGACGCGGCCACCTACAGCGCCCGCGCCCAGAACTGGAAGAACGTCTGGGACGCCAGCATGACCGCGGACGGGTTCTCCGGCTTCGCGCACAACCGCAACCAGGACGGGACCTTCCCGACGACCACAGCGACCTCTGGCTACAACACCGACTACTACGAGGCGTCCATC
>JAVHXR010000113.1 GCA_031119515.1 Propionicimonas sp. | reverse complement strand
GACTTCATCCTGGAGATGGCTCATATTGGGAAGGTGTTTCCTGGTGTTGTGGCGTTGGATGGTGTGACGTTGCGGGTGGGTCGGGGTGAGATTCATGCGATTTGTGGTGAGAATGGTGCTGGTAAGTCGACGTTGATGAAGGTGTTGTCGGGGGTTCATCCGTTTGGGTCTTATTCGGGTGAGATTCGTGTGGATGGGCGGTTGGCGGAGTTCCACTCGATTCGTGCGTCGGAGGCGGCGGGGATCGTGATTATTCATCAGGAGCTCGCTTTGGTGCCGGAGTTGTCGATTACGGAGAATATTTTCCTGGGTAATGAGGTTCGGCGGGGTTCGTGGATTGATTGGGGGACGGCGCGGCAGCGGTGCGCGGCGATTTTGGAGCAGGTTGGGTTGCGTGCGGATCCGGATGCTCCGGTGAAGACGTTGGGTGTGGGTCAGCAGCAGTTGGTGGAGATCGCGAAGGCGATTTCGAAGGATGTTCGGGTGTTGATCCTGGATGAGCCGACGGCGGCGTTGAATGAGCGGGATTCTGAGCATTTGTTGGAGTTGATCCGCCGGTTCAAGTCCCAGGGCATGACGTGCATCATGATTTCGCACAAGTTGAACGAGTTGGTGGATATTGCGGACACGATCACGATTTTGCGGGATGGGAAGACGATCGAGACGATGGCCAATGATCCGGCTGCTCCGGTGGCGGAGGATCGTTTGATTCGGGGGATGGTGGGTCGTCCGTTGGGGTCGCGGTTCCCGGAGCACACGCCGAATCATGGTGAGGTGTTTTTTGAGGTCAGGGATTGGGTGGTGCGGCATCCGGTGGTGTCGGATCGGTTGGTGTGTGATCATTCGTCGTTCTCGATCCGTCGCGGTGAGATTGTCGGGTTCGCCGGGTTGATGGGTGCGGGGCGTACGGAGTTGGCGCGTTCGTTGTTTGGTCGTTCGTATGGGGTGTGGGAGTCGGGGTCGATGGTGCTGGACGGGCGGGAGATCGCGCCGCGGTCGGTGCGTCAGGCGATTGATGCGGGGTTGGCGTATGTGACCGAGGACCGCAAGATGTTGGGGTTGAACTTGTTGGACACGGTACGGCGCACGGTGGTGTCGGCGAACCTGGCGGGGATCGCGCCGCGGGGTGTGTTGGATTTGGATGAGGAGTACGCGGCGGCGGAGAAGTATCGGCGGGAGTTGCGGGTGAAGACGCCGACTGTCGATGAGGGTGTGTCGAAGTTGTCGGGTGGGAACCAGCAGAAGGTGGTGGTGGGCAAGTGGTTGTTCACTGGGCCGGAGTTGTTGATCCTGGACGAGCCGACGCGGGGGATCGATGTGGGCGCGAAGTATGAGATGTACGGGATCATCAATGCGTTGGCCGATTCGGGTAAGGGTGTGATGGTGATTTCGTCGGAGTTGCCGGAGTTGCTGGGCTTGTGTGACCGTATCTATACGGTGAGCCGGGGCCGGATCACGGGGGTGGAGAAGGCGTCGGAGGCGACTCAGGAGAGCCTGATGAAGTTGATGACGATGACGACCAGTTCGGCCGCCTGAGACGGCCAAGGGATAGGGAACTTAGGACGATGGAAATCATCAAGAAGTTGTTCGGCGGGAACCTGCGCCAGTTCGGGATGTTGATCACGCTGGTGGTGTTGATCGGGTTCTTCCAGGTGGTGACCGGGGGGTTGGTGATGACTCCTCAGAACTTGATGAACCTGTTGAACGGCAACTCCTACATTCTGATCTTGGCGATCGGGATGGTGATGGTGATCATCGCCGGCCATATCGATCTGTCGGTGGGGTCGGTCGCGGCTGTGGTCGGGATCTCGGTGGCGATCTTGATGCGGGACCTGGGGTTGACCGGGTGGACCGGGGTGTTGGTCGGGATCCTGATCGGGTTGGTGATCGGGTTGGCGATCGGTGCCTGGCAGGGGTTCTGGTTGGCGTTCGTGGGGATCCCGGGGTTCATCGTGACGTTGTCGGGGTATTTGTTCTTCCGTGGTTTGAACCAGTTCATCGGTAAGTCGAACACGATCCCGGTGTCGGAGGAGTTCAAGGTGCTGGGTGCCGGCTACCTGCCGGACTGGGGGATGGTGCCCGGGTTGAACGACTCCACGATCGTGTTGGGCCTGTTGGGGATCGGGTTCGTGGTGTGGCAGCAGTTGCGTGGCCGGGCCCGCAAGCTCGAGTTGGGCGCGGAGGCGCCGGAGTTGTGGGTGGTCGTGGGGCGGATCATCGCGTTCGCCGCGGTCATCGTGTACGTCACGTTCCTGTACGCCTCCGGCCCTGCGGGCACGTCGTTCCCGGTGTCGGGGCTGATCTTGTTCGCGCTGGTGGTGGTGTACACGTTCGTGACCCAGCGGTTGCCGATCGGGCGGCACGTGTACGCCATCGGCGGGAACCGGAACGCCGCCGAACTGTCCGGGGTTTCCAGCCGTCGGGTGTACTTCTTCGTGATGGCGAACATGTCGGTGCTGTCGGCGTTGGCCGGGATGATCTTCATCTCCCGGTCCGGCGCGTCGGGCCCCTTCGACGGGGTCGGCTGGGAGTTGGACGCGATCGCGGCGGTGTTCATCGGTGGCGCGGCGGTGTCCGGCGGGGTCGGGACCGTGATCGGGTCGATCATCGGTGGCCTGGTGATGGCGTTCTTGAACAACGGCCTGCAACTGTTGGGCACCGGCGCCGATGTCACCCAGATGATCAAGGGCCTGGTGTTGTTGCTGGCGGTCGCGGTCGATGTGTGGAACAAGACCCAGGGCCGTCCCTCGATCACCGGCGCGATCTTCCGCGGCCGTAAACCCGCCCCCGAACCGGCGCCCGTGGTCGAGGCCGCCGACACCACCCCCGCCGGCTAACCCCACCCGGGCCCGGCCCCTTGAATCGTTTGCGCCGCTCGGAGCTGACGCGGCGTCACGCACAACGGCATCCCCTGCGGATGCACAACCAGAAAGAGGTAGTGATGAGGAAGTACACCAAGGTTGCGATGGGTATCGCAGCCGTGGGCGC
The DNA here is from genome assembly GCA_031119515.1 of Propionicimonas sp. Taxonomy (GTDB): domain Bacteria; phylum Actinomycetota; class Actinomycetes; order Propionibacteriales; family Propionibacteriaceae; genus Propionicimonas. The sequence continues at coordinate 4,924 of JAVHXR010000113.1, read as the reverse complement.
CCTGGCGTTGACCGCCTGTGGCACCCCCGCCGCGCCGTCGGCGTCCGCGCCGGCAACCACCGGCACCGAGACCACCGCACCGGCCGCCGGGTTCCCCGCCGGCAGCGTGATCGGTGTCTCCCTGCCGCAGAAGACCTCGGAGAACTGGGTGCTCGCCGAGCAGCTGTTCAACGACGGCCTGACCGCCGCCGGGTTCAAGCCCAGCGTCCAGTTCGCGAACTCCGGCGTCGCCGAGCAGCAGAACCAGATCTCCGCCATGGTCACCCAGGGCGCCAAGGTCGTCGTGGTCGGCGCCATCGACGGCGGCCAGCTCGGCACCCAGCTGAAGCAGGCCAAGGACGCCGGCGCGTTCGTCATGGCCTACGACCGGCTCCTGACCAACACCGCCGACGTCGACTTCTACGTCGCGTTCGACAACTTCAAGGTCGGCGTCCTGCAAGGCACCGCCCTGCTCGACGGGCTCGCCGCCCTCAAGGGCGACGCCCCCTACAACGTCGAACTCATCGCCGGCTCCCCCGACGACGCGAACTCGGGCAAGTTCTTCGACGGCGCCATGAGCGTCCTCCAGCCCAAGATCGACGACGGCACCCTCAAGGTCGTCTCCGGACAGACCACCTTCGAACAGGTCGCCACCCAGGGCTGGAAAGCCGAGAACGTCCAGAAGCGGTTCGACACCCTGCTCGCCGCGAACTACACCGACAAGCCGCTGCACGGCATCCTGTCCCCCAACGACACCCTCGCCCGCGCCGCCCTCACCTCGGCCGAACAAGCCGGCATGACCGGCGACGACTGGCCCGTCGCGACCGGCCAGGACTCCGAAGTCGAGTCCGTCAAGTGGATCATGGACGGCAAGCAGTACTCCACCATCTACAAGGACACCCGCACCCTGGTCGCCCAAACCATCGAGTTCGTCAACCAACTCGCCGCCGGCCAAACCCCCGAACCCAACGACACCGAAACCTACGACAACGGGGTCAAGGTCGTCCCCAGCTACCTCATCGAACCCGTCATCGTCACCAAGGACAACGCCGCCGAGGTCTATGCAAACGACCCCACCCTCGGCCCCCTCACCAAATAACACCAACCAGCAACACCCACGAGACGGAGTGCCCCGGGACCTGCAGGTCCCGGGGCACTCCCCTTTCCATCCTCGGACCGGGAGGCGGGCCCGCTGCCGCTACCCCGGCCGCACGGACGCGTCGCCGGCTTCGGCCGGGGTGAGCTGCGTCGCCGCCCAGGACGCGAGCAGCCGGAGCCCGTCGGCCGAGGCGGATCCCGGCGGCGCGGTGTAGACATTGAGCACCAGACCGGGGTCGCTGGCGATCTCGAAGGACTCGTAGTCGAGGTCGAGGTCGCCCACCACCGGGTGGTGGAGCCGCTTCCGACCGCCGCGGTGGAACTTCACGTCCCGAGACGCCCACTGCTGCCGGAACTCCTCGCTCAGGGTGGAGAGCTCGCCGACCAGCTTGATCAGTTCGGGGTCGTGCGGGTTCCGGCCCGCCTCCAGCCGAAGCATCGCCGCGGCGTCGTGGGCGATCTGGTCGTAGTCGCGCCAGAACTGCCGGGCGGCCGGGTTCAGGTAGGCGAAGCGGGTCGTGTTCACCGGCCGCCGCGGGTCGTCGAACACCGGCGAGTACAGCGCCCGCCCCAACGGGTTCGCGGCGAGCAGGTCGTGTCGCCCGTTCCGGATCCATGCCGGGTTGTCGGAGAGCGCGTCCAGCACCCGGCGCAGCGCCGGCCGGATCGTGGTGGCCGGGCTGACCGCGCGCTTGCGGCCCGGGCCGGAGGCCCGCGCCAGGTCGAACAGGTACTCCCGCTCCGCCTCATCGAACTCGAGCGTGGTCGCCAGCGCGTCCAGCACGCCCTCCGAGGCACCGGCGAGGTTCCCGCGCTCGAGCCGGACGTAGTAGTCGACCGACAGCCCGGCGAGCATCGCGACCTCCTCGCGACGCAGGCCAGGGACCCGCCGGTGGCCGCCGTAGGACGGCAGCCCGGCGCGCTCGGGCGTGATCCGGGCGCGCCGCGAGCTGAGGAACTCACGGACCTCCGCCCGCAGGTCGGTGCCCGCCATGCCCCTCAGCGTAGGCGCTCCCCTTGCCGCTGCGGCAGGCACGCCCGCTACCCCTCTCCCGGCGCGGCCGGGTACTCGTCCTCGCCCAGCTTCTCGCCCCAGGTGGTCTCCGGCTGCCCGCCCGCGGGATCCGGGGCCTCCCACAACGCGAGGTGGCACATGAACTGGTCAGCTGTCGCGCCGTGCCAGTGCCACTCACCGGCCGGGGTGTGGACGGTGTCGCCGGGGCGGAGGACGATCACGTCCTCCCCTCTCGACTGGACGTAGCCGAGGCCCTCGGTCACGTGCAGCGTCTGCCCGACGGCGTGCGCGTGCCACGCCGTGTGCGCGCCCGGAGCGAACCGGACGAGGTTCAGGCGGGTCCGGGACGGCTCCTGGCCGGCGTAGTAGGCGTTGAAGTAGACGTCGCCGGTGAACCACTGCTCGGGCCCCTTCACGGTCGGGCCGTTCGGGAGCGGTCTGGTGCTCACGCCACTCCCCCCTCAGAGCCCGACCATGCGCAGGCCGGCATCGTCGTAGCGGTTGCCCGCCACCCCGATCCGCTCGACCAGCGAGTCGAGGCCCGCGAGGTCGTCGGCCGACAGCGGGAGCGCGGCGGCACCGGCGTTCTCTTCGATCCGCTCCCGCCGGCGGGTGCCGGGGATCGGCACGATGAACGGCCGCTGCGCCAGCAACCAGGCCAGCGCGACCTGGGCGGGCGAGGCATCCCGCTGCCCGGCGAGTACCCGGACATGGTCGATCAGTGCCTGGTTCGCGCTCAGGTTGGCCGCCTCGAACCGAGGCACCCGGGAGCGGATCTCGTCCGGTGCGAAGCGGGTGGCAGGGCCTACCGTGCCGGTGAAGAACCCCTTGCCGAGCGGGCTGAACGCGACGAAGCCGATACCCAGCTCCGCGCACGCCGGCAGCACCTCGGCCTCCGGGTCACGGGTCCACAGCGAGTACTCGCTCTGCACCGCCGTCACGGGGAACACCGCGTGCGCGCGCCGGATCGTCGCCGCCCCGGCCTCCGAGAGACCGAAGTGGCGCACCTTGCCTGCGGCGACGAGCTCGCCGACGGCGCCGGCGACGTCCTCGATCGGGACCTCGGGGTCGACGCGGTGCTGGTAGAACAGGTCGATCGCGTCCACCCCCAGCCGCTTCAGCGAGGCGTCCGCCACCCGCCGGATCCGCTCCGGACGGGAGTCGGTGCCGCGCATGGCCCCGTCGACGATGTTCCAGCCGAACTTGGTGGCGACCACCACCTGGTCGCGCACCGGTGCGATCGCCTCGCCGACCAGCTCCTCGTTGGCGTACGGCCCGTAGACCTCCGCGGTGTCGATGAACGTGACGCCCTGCTCGACGGCGTGACGGATCACGCCGATCATGTCGTCGCGCGAGCCGGGGTTCGGCCCGTACGACATCGACATCCCCATCGCACCGAGGCCGATGGCCGAGACCTCGAGGCCGTGTCCGAGTGTTCTGGTGTGCATGCTTACCTGCCTCCTGCGAACTAGGCGGTGATCATCACCTTGAGGGCCTGGCGGGCGTCCATCGCGGCGTAACCCGCGGGGACGTCGTCCAGGCCGACCGAGCGGTCGAACACCCGGCCGGGGTCGATCTCTCCGGCCAGCACCTGCGCCAGGGCGCCCTCCAGGTAGGCGCGGACGGGCGCGGGGCCGCCGGTGAGGGCTGCGTTCTTGCCGAAGAGCGAGCCGAACCCGATCGGAGCGGACTCGTACTGCGGCACCCCGACCCGGGAGATCACCCCGCCGGGCCGGACCACGCCGTGGGCCTGCTCGTAGGCTGGCATCAGTCCGACGGCTTCGAGCACCACGTGGCTGCCCTCGCCGTCGGTGAGGTCGAGGACCCTCGCGATCCCCTCCGGGCCCCGCTCGGCGACGACGTCGGTCGCACCCCACTCCACCCCCAGGTCGGTCCGGTCGCGGTGCCGGCCCATCAGGATGATCCGCTCCGCCCCGAGTTGCCGCGAGGCGAGGACGGCGGACAGCCCGACCGCGCCGTCCCCGATCACGGTGACGGTCCTGCCCGGCGCGACCCTGCCCTGGACGGCGGCGTGCCAGCCGGTCAGGTACACGTCTGACAGCGTGAGCAGGGAGGCGAGCAGTCCCTCGTCCGCAGTCGCCGGGTCGACGTCAGGTACCTTCACCAGGCTGCCGTCGGCCAGCGGGATCCTCGACAGCTCGGCCTGCAGGCCGCCGTTGGCGGGGTTGCCGTACCAGCCGCCGTGCAGGCAGGCGGTGTGCAGGCCCTCGCGGCAGAAGACGCAGGTGTTGTCGCTGACCGCGAACGGCGCGATCACGAAGTCCCCCGGCCGTACCGAGGTGACCTGCGAACCGACAGCCTCGACGACCCCGATGAGTTCGTGGCCCATCGGATTGCCCCGGCCGGACGCCGGCAGGGAGTGGTACGGGTGCAGGTCGGATCCACAGATGCAGGCGCGCACCAGGCGCACGACGGCGTCCGTGGGCAGCTGGATGGACGGGTCCGGGACCTGCTCGACGCGGACGTCGCCCGCGCCGTACATGAATGTTGCCTTCACGAAACTCTCTCTCGTCGACCGGCGCCCGCCGGTGGCCGAGGGCCGCGGGCGTCCGTGGTCCATCGAACACGCACCGGCGTCGCTGCGGGAGTGCCTGTCGAACCGGGTACCGGCAGTGCCCCTCACCGGAGCGACCCGGCGCCGCATCCGTTCCTGCACCCTGCAACGCCGCCCTGGCCGGGCGAGGCGTCGCGCCTGCAGTCCGGGGAGGGACGTCGGCCGAGCACAGGGGCTGGCCCTCGACGAGGAAGGCTGGCTGTCGACGAGGAAGGCTGGCTGTCGACGAGGAAGGCTGGCTGTCGACGAGGAAGGCT
>JAVHXR010000112.1 GCA_031119515.1 Propionicimonas sp. | reverse complement strand
GTCTCGGCTACACCCCGTCCACCGTCAGCCAGCACATCCACACCCTCGAACGCGAGGTCGGGTTCGCCCTCGTCGAGCGGGTCGGACGCGGCATCCGTCCCACTGCCGCCGGCGTCGAACTGGCCGGGATCAGCGCCGGCGCGCTGGACGCGATGGCGCAGGTCGACGCGAAGGCACGGGAACTCAGGGAGGGAGCCACCTCCCGGCTGACCATCGGCACCTTCGCCTCGGCCGCCTACACCTGGATGCCCACCGTCGCCCGCACCCTGCGCCAGGAGTTCCCGGGCCTCACCGTCGAGTTGTCGATCAACGAGTCCGACGGCCCCGAGTCCGCCGGCCAGGCCGACGTCGAGGTGCACACCGAACTGCCCTTCGAGGACATCACCGTGCCGCCGGCGTACCGCCGGATCGAACTGGGCTACGACGACCTGCTGGTCGCGATGCCTCCCGACCACCCGCTCGCCGGTGCCGGGGAGGCCGACCTGGCCGAGTTCGACGTCGACGACTGGGTGCAGTACGACTACCGTGACCCGCTCGCCACCCGCCTGGCCGAACACGCCTGCACGGTGGCCGGGTTCTCGCCGCGCTACGTCGTCCGCGCCCAGGACCACGTCACCGGGCTGGCGTTCGTCGCGGCCGGGGTGGGGATCGCGATCGTCCCGCAGCTCGCCGTACGGTGGTCGGCCTTCGACATCGCCTACGTCCGTCCGGTCAACCCGACGCCACAGCGCCGGATCGTCGCGTTCGTCCGGGACCGCGCGCGGGCGAACCCTGCGGCGGAACGGACCCTCGGGCTGCTCACCGAGTGCGCCAGCCGGCTGTCCTCGGCCGCGTCCTGACCCTCCGGCGCCCCAGCCGCCCGGCCGGAACCACCTGGCCGGCGCCGGCGGCCATGCGCCCTGCGGGGCAGGCGGGAGCCTCGGCCGGTCAGTTCCGGCTGCCCTGGAGCACCGCCATCGCCGCGTTCTGGCCGGCGATCCCCGAGACGCCGCCGCCGCGCACCGCGCCAGCGCCGCAGCACAGCACCCTCGGGTGACCGGTCGACACCCCCCAGCGCTGGGCGGGGGTGTCCAGCGGTTCGTCGGGGGCGGCCCACGGCCACGCCAGCGGGCCGTGGAAGATGTGGCCGCCCGGCATGCCGAGCGCGGCCTCGAGGTCGGCGGTGGTGCGGGTCTCGATGCACGGCCGGCCGTCGGCGTCACTGGCCAGAAGGTCCTGGACCGGCTCGGCCAGGACACTGTTCAGCGAGGCCAGGACCGCCTCCTGCAGCGACTCGCGGGCCGTCGCGCCGAGCGCGGTCACGAGGTGGTGCGGGGTGTGGAGACCGAACACCGTCATGGTGTGGAAGCCCGCTCCCTGCAAGCTTCCGGAGAGGATGCCGGGGTCGGACAGGGTGTGGCAGTACACCTCGCAGGGCAGCGGATCGGGCACGGTCCCCGCCGCCGCCGTCCGGTACGCGGCCTCGAGCCGGGAGTAGCCCTCGTTGACGTGGAAGGTCCCGGCGAACGCCTCCTCGGGGCGGACGGACGGGTCGCGCAGCCGCGGCAGGCGGGTCAGCACCAGGTTGACCTTCACCTGGCTGCCCACAGGAGGCTCGGACGGCCGCCCGAGCAGCCGGTCGAGCACGGCCGGCGCCACTGCTGACAGCACGACGCCGGCCCGCTCGGTGCGGGTCGCCGCACCGTCGGACCAGGTCACCGCGGCATCGTCGGCGTCGACCGCGGTCACCTCGGCCCCGGTGCGCAGCACGGCGCCGCCGGCCCGCGCGACCCGCGCCAGTTCGGCGCTGACCTGGCCCATCCCGCCGACCGGCACGTCCCAGTCACCGGTGCCGCCGCCGATGACGTGATACAGGAAGCACCGGTTCGCCTCCAGCGAGGTGTCGGTGAGCGAGGCGAAGGTACCGATCAGCCCGTCGGTGGCCACCACGCCGCGCACCAGGTCGCTGCCGAACCAGTCCTCCAGCGCTCCCGCCAGCGGACGGCCCGTCAGGTCGTCCCACAGTTCGTCGGAGCCGAGTCGGCGGCGCAGCTCCGACGCCGTGGCGAGCGGCTCGAGCAGCGACGGGAAGACCGTCCGCGCGATCCGGGCGGTGGCGCGGTAGAAGTCCGCCCACGCGACCGCGTCCGGCCACGCCCCGATCCGCGCGAAGCCGCGGGCGGCGTCGGCCGCACTGGCGTAGCCGTCCACCAGCAGGCCGCGGGCCGGATCGGACGGGTCGGGGGTGTAGGAGGAGAACCGGCGCCGCAACAACGTCACCCGCAGGCCGAGGTCGTCGATCACCTGCCGTGGCAGCAGGCTGACCAGGTAGGAGTAGCGCGACAGCCTGGCGTCCACCCCGGCGAACGGCCGCTGCGAGACCGCGGCACCCCCGAGCTGGGGGCTGCGCTCCAGCACCAGCACCCGCCGCCCGGCCCGCGCCAGGTAGCCGGCGGCGGTCAGCCCGTTGTGCCCGCCACCGATGATCACGGCATCCCAGCCCGGCATGGCGGCACTCTAGGGCGGCGGCCGCGACGGCGCCATCACCCGGCGCGCCGGCCGGGGAGGGACGGTTCCCACGTCCGGCCGCGACCCGGCACGACGCCGGCCGGCGGGCGGTTCGGGGTTGCCATCGGTTGCACGGCCGGGTAGGGGCTGGAGGAGTCCCGGTCGTAGAGTCGAACCGCCGGCGACAAGCCCGGCGACCCGCCCCACGGTGCCGTGTCGGGCCGGGACGAGGGGACGCACCCCGAGGCGATGGAGGATGCAGTGACGGCTCTGGGTACTCACGAACTGGCCGGCGCCACCGCCGCGCACGTTGCCGCGCTGGGGCAGGTCCTTCGCGGCGCCACCGCCGCCGGCGCCTCGCTGCGGCTCGCGGTGGCCAACGAGTCCGGCCACCGCACGCTGCGGGTCGCGGGCCCGGACGCCGCCTCGGTCCGGGCGTTCGAGGGCGACGCCACCGAGGCCGACGGTGGCGTGCTGCTGGTAGGGCCGCTCAGCCCGGCGAACGCCGCCGCGGTGCGGGAGCACGTGCCCGGCCTCAACCCGCAACCGATCGGGTTGGACGCCTCTGCAGGCACCGGCGACCGGCTCGGAGTCTCCACCGCCGGCCAGACCAGGGCCTGGCGGAGCAGCGGCTCCGGGCTCGTCCCGGTGTTCGCGCAGCAGTCGATCCGGGAGATGGACCGGCTCGGCCGGACCCCGCAGGAGGTGATGGACGACGCCACCTTCGGGCTGCTCGAGGCGGGCTGGGACCGTCCGGTCGGCTCCGACGCCGACCACCTGCACTCGATCGCCGACATCGACCGTTGCATCCCGGCCGGGTTCACGATGTTCACCCTCGACCCTGGCGACGAGGTGGTGGCCGTGGCCGGCGTCCCCTCCGTCGCGCAGCTGGAGGCCGTGCCGTGGGCCGGGCTCGAGGACAGCCTCGACGGGATGCTCGCCCGCTACGCCGGCCTCGAGCTCGACCTCGGCAGCGAGAGCCTGGCGCTCACCCCGGACGAGGTGCGGACCGCCGCGGTCAAGTACGGCGGCTGCGTCGCCCTCGCCGCCGGGATGTACCGGCACCTGGTCGCCTCGGTTGACCACCCGTTCGAGGTCGAGTTCGCCATCGACGAGACCGACTACGTCACCACCATCCCCGAGCACGCCTGGCTCGCGCTCGAGTTGCAGCGTCTCGGCGTCGATTTCGTCAGTTTCGCTCCCCGCTACCTCGGGACCTTCGAGAAGGGAGTGGAGTACATCGGCCCGCTGGACGCGCTGCAGCGCAACCTCGAGGCGCACGCCGCACTCGCCCAGCAGTTCGGCCCGTACAAGATCAGCCTGCACTCCGGTTCGGACAAGTTCAGCATCTACCCGCTGGCCGCGGCCGCGACGAACCGCGTGGTGCACCTGAAGACCTCCGGCACGACCTGGCTGGTCGCCGTCGACGTCGCGGCCCACCACGCGCCCGACCTGTTCCGTGAGATCTACGCCGTCGCCCGCGAGGCCTACCGCAACACCAGCCGCAACTACCACGTCTCCGCCGACCTGGCGAAGACCCCGGAGCCGGACCAGCTGACCGACGCCGACCTGCCGGGGGTGGTGGCCGCCTTCGACAGCCGCCAACTGCTGCACGTCGGCTACGGTGCGGTGCTGAGGGACCATCCGCGGGCACCGGAGCTGTCGGCCGCGCTGAAAGCCCTGCTCACCCTTCGCGCCACCGAGTACGGCGACTTCCTCGAGGTCCACCTCGGCCGCCACCTGGCACCGTTCTCGGCCTGAGCGCCCCCGCGCGCGCGCGCCCCGCGTCCATCGAGGAGGAGACGTGAACCCAGCAGCCGCCCCGCTGGAACTGCACCCGGACCGGGCGCTCCCGGCTGAGCCGGGAGTCCGCGCGATCGCCCGCGAGATCCTCACCGAGACCGAACCGCTGCCAATCGTCTCGATGCACGGCCATGTCGAGGTCTCGGTGTTCGTCGCGGACGCGCCGTTCCCCGATCCGGCCACGTTGTTCATCCGCCCCGACCACTACCTGACCCGGATGCTCGGCTCGCAGGGGATCGGGCGCCGGGAGCTGCTGGGGGATCCCGAACGCCCGCTGGACGCGCGCGCCACCTGGCGGCTGTTCTGCGAGAACTGGCGGCTGTTCCGTGGCACGCCCACCAGGTACTGGCTGGAGGACGTCCTGGCCGGCGTCCTCGGGGTCACCGAGCAGCCCGCGGCAACGAGTGCCGACCGCCTCTTCGACCAGGTCAGCGCCCGGCTTGCCGAGCCCGGCTTCCGTCCGGTGGCGCTGCTCGACCGCTTCGGCATCGAGATCATCTCGACCACGGACGCCGCCTGGGACGATCTGGCCGGCCACCAGGAGCTGGCCCGGCGGCTGGGCGGCTCCCGGGTGCCGCCGACCTTCCGTCCGGACGCGCTGCTGGCCGTGGCGGCGCCTGACTGGCGGCAGCGCCTGGCGCGGCTGGAGGCCGCGGCGGAGCGCGAGGTGGGCGACTACGACTCCTTCCTGTCCGCCCTCGAGGACCGGCGCGAGCACTTCATCGCCGCCGGCGCCCGTGCCACCGACCACGCCGCGGTCAGCGCCGACACGACTCCGCTGGGGCGGGCGGACGCGTCCCGCCTGTTCGCCAGGGCGCTGGCAGGGGAGGCCACCGCCGCCGAGCAGCAGGCGTTCTGGGCGCACATGATCTTCGAGTTCGCCAGGATGTCGTGCCGGGACGGGCTGACGATGCAGTTCCATCCGGGGTCGCTGCGCGACTACCTGCCGTCCGTCCACGACACCTGGGGACCCGACGTCGGCTACGACCTCCCGGTGGCGATGGACTACACCCGGGGGCTGCGACCGCTGCTGGAGGCGTTCGGCCACCAGCCGGGCTTCCGGTTCATCGTGTTCACCCTGGACGAGGACACGTTCTCACGCGAGCTGGCGCCCCTGGCCGGGGTGTTCCCGGCGATGAGGCTGGGCGCACCGTGGTGGTTCCTCGACACCAGGGACGGGATGCGCCGCTACCGCGAGGCGGTGACCGATGCCGCCGGCTTCTACAACACCACGGGCTTCGTGGACGACACCCGCGCGTTCTGCTCGATCCCGGCGCGTCACAACCTCGCGCGCCGGGTCGACGCCGGGTTCCTGGCGGGGCTGGTCGCCGAGCACCGGCTGCCGCTGGACGAGGCGGTCGAGACCGCCGTCGATCTTGCCTATCACCTGCCGAAGGCCGCCTATCCGCCGATCGCGCGGCAGGGCTGAACAGGAAACTCACAGGCAACTATCACAGGTGTCATTTGGCGTCCACCGGTCGGGGGACCAGATCTCGATTTCCGCCCACGATTGATGAGAACAGGCCCGTCCCGGTTGCAGAATGCAAGGTCGGCAGGTGCTGACAAGGCGTTGGAGTCCCTATACTTCGAGCTGTCGAACCGAGCAGTCGGGGGGAGTGTTCGAGCGACGTGTTGGTCGGGCCCAGCCGGGTCCGGTCGGGGGTGCAAAGCACGGACGTTCGGAATCCTCCATGGCCTTCGGTGGCCAGCCTTGAGCGCGCACGAGTTGTGGGAACTCGCGCGCCGCGACGAAATCGAGGCTGCAACCTCCTGGAGTTGAACCAACCGTGCCTTTGCGGGGACTGACCGTCGCCGTCCGGCGCCGGTATTCATGGGATCGTGCCGATCCCAAACGGGAGGGATTACTTCGCATGTCCGAAAACAAGAACCGTAAGTCACGCGTCGCCGCTGTCGCGCTCGCCGTCGTCGGTGTCGCCGGCCTCTCCATGGCCGCCGCCGCTCAGCTGAACCTGAACTTCACCGGCAGCTTCCAGGCCGGCGCCGCCGCCGTGAACGCCGACTGCCAGACCAGCACGATCGCGGTGACCTACGCCGCACCGAGCTTCGAGGCGAGCGCCACGGTTCCGTGGCGGGTCGGCAAGGTGACCTTCGACTCGGTCGACGCGACCTGCAACAACAAGGGCTACAAGGCCGCCTACAAGCTCGGCTCGGCCAACTGGGTGGAGTTCGCCACCGGTACGACCGCGACCGGCAAGCTGACCGTCGACCTGCCGGCGGGTCTGGACGCGAACACGATCAGCCAGGTCGCGCTGACCATCTACGGCTGATGACCACCGCCCCGGTCGGGCGGGCCGCGACGGCCCGCCGGCTGGGGGCCGGGGTCGCCTGGGCCCTGCTGATCGGAGTCCTGGTGCTGATCTGGCCGAGTTCGCTCGGCGGCTGCACCACGCTGACCGTGATCACCGGGCACTCGATGGAACCGACGCTCCAGCCGGGAGACTTCGCGGTGCTGCGCTGCGGAGAGCCCACCGTCGGCGACGTCATCGCGTACCGCCCCTTCCCACAGGAGCGGTCGCTGGTGATCCACCGGATCACCGGGGGCGATGGTGCGTCCGGCTGGCACCTGCAGGGGGACAACAACGAGTTCGTCGACCCGTTCTACCCCGTGCAGTCGCAGGTGCAGGGCATCATGCTCGTCAGCGTGCCGAAGATCGGCACGGTGCTGGGTGCGCTGGGCCTGCCCTGGGTGTGGGGGTCCGCCTTCCTGGCCGCGGCAGCGCTGCTCTGGTTCCGCACGAGGGCGCGGAAACCGGAGTCGGCCAGCGAGCCGCAGGCGGCTGACATAGAGTCGGGCGACGACACCGTCGCGGAACTCGACGAACTCTTGGACGCAGTGGAGGCATAGGTGAGGTCCCGCGGGACAGGACGGCCCAGGCCAGGCAGAGTGGTCCTGGGCTGCGTTCTCGTCCTCGTCGGGATCCTGTGCTTCACCCAGACATCGGCGGCCAGCAAGCTGACCCTGACGTCCCCGAGCCGGCACGCGGTGGAGACCGCTGCGCGCTGCTCGGGCGACACCCTGACCATCGCGATCAACGGCACCACCGTGGCGGTGTCCGGCATCAACTCGTCGGCCTGCTCGGGCAAGACCCTCGCGGTGTACGTCCGCGCCGGCGGGGCGACGCAGACCGCCACCGCCACCATCGGGGGCTCGACCGCGAACCTGACCCTTGCCACGGCCGCCACGACCGTCGACGGCGCGACCGCGACCATCGGCACCTGGAGCGTCCCGGTCTCGTGGTCGGCCGTGCAGCCGGTGGTTCCGGTGGCGAGCTGCGTCTCGCTGGACAACCCCGCGCTGACCTGCACGGTGACGATGGTCTCCGGCGGCTCGACCTGGGGTTACCCCACGGCGACCGACTGGATCCGCTACTTCGAGATCTCGACCACCTCCACCGAATCGGTGCGGTGGGCCGTCACCCTCAACCTGTCGCACGCCGACCTGCCGTTCGTCGCCACCGACCTGTGGGACAACACCGGCAGCGGCCTCGTCCTGGTGTCGGCGTCCACCTGCTCGGCCTCGCCCAGGACGGTGAAGGTGAAGGGCACGGAGGCGTGGGGTGACCACCACCTGGTGACGTCGAAGAAGTCGGTGAAGATCTCGTTCCACGGGGCGACCTCCGGATCGGGCGAGCTGATCAACTGCTGATCGGCCGGTCCCACCCCGGTGCCGGACCGCCACCGCAGGTCCGCTATGGTGGTCTGCGCGCGGATGTAGCTCAATGGCAGAGCCCCAGCC
>JAVHXR010000111.1 GCA_031119515.1 Propionicimonas sp. | reverse complement strand
ACATCATCGCGAAGAAGTCGCAGATCCCGGTGATCGCCGACATCCACTTCCAGCCCAAGTACGTCTTCGCCGCGATCGACGCCGGCTGTGCCGCGGTCCGCGTCAACCCGGGCAACATCCGGGCGTTCGACGACCAGGTCAAGGAGATCGCCCGGGCCGCCACCGACGCCGGGGTGTCGATCCGGATCGGGGTCAACGCCGGCTCCCTCGACAAGCGGCTGCTCGCCAAGTACGGCGCCCCGACGGCGGAGGCGCTGGTGGAGTCCGCGCTGTGGGAGGCCAGCCTGTTCGAGGAGCACGACTTCCGCGACTTCAAGATCTCGGTCAAGCACCACGACCCGGTGGTGATGGTCCGTGCCTACGAGATGCTCTCGGACGCCTGTGAGTACCCGCTGCACCTCGGCGTCACCGAGGCCGGTCCGGCGTTCCAGGGCACCATCAAGAGCTCGGTCGCGTTCGGCGCCCTGCTCGCCAAGGGCATCGGCGACACGATCCGGGTCTCGCTCTCGGCCCCGCCCGCGGAGGAGGTGAAGGTCGGGATCAAGATCCTGGAGTCGCTCAACCTCCGACCCCGACACCTCGAGATCGTCTCCTGCCCGTCCTGCGGCCGCGCCCAGGTCGACGTCTACACGCTCGCCGAGGACGTCACCGCCGGCCTGGAGGGCATGGAGGTGCCGCTGCGGGTGGCGGTGATGGGCTGCGTGGTGAACGGCCCGGGCGAGGCCAGGGAGGCCGACCTGGGCGTGGCCTCCGGCAACGGCAAGGGCCAGATCTTCGTCAAGGGCGAGGTGATCAAGACCGTCCCCGAGTCCGAGATCGTGCAGACCCTGATCGCCGAGGCGAACCGGCTCGCGGCCGAGGCGCCGGCGGGGGAGTCCGGCCCCGTCCAGGTCAGCGTCGGGTGAGTCATGCCCGCCCGGATCCTCACCGTGGCGGATGCGCCGCTGGTCAGGGAGCTGGTGGCCGCCGACCCCGTCGGCAACGTCTTCGTGGGGTCCCGGGTGGATGCCGGGGTGCTGAACCCTACCACCGGCGGGCTGCTGTGGGGCTGGCCCGCTGCACGACCTCGTGCGCTGCTCTACGTCGGGGCGAACATGGTGCCGCTCGCCAGCGACCTCGATGCCCTCTGGGCGTTCGTGGAGGCCGCCGGACGGCGCCGGACCTGCCAGTCCATCGTCGGGCCGAGCTGGCTGGCCTGGCCACTGTGGCAGGGACTGGCCGAGCGGTGGGGGAGCGCGTACCAGTCCGTCCGTGAGGTCCGGCGGCACCAGCCCGTGATGGCCCTCTCCGGGCCGCCGGCCTGCCGGTCCGATCGCAGGGTCCGTCCGATCGGGCCGTCCGACTTCTCCTCCTACCTGGACGCATCGGTGGCGATGTACACCGAGGAGGTCGGCAGCGACCCGCTCGCACAGGGCTCCGGCTCGGGATACCGGTCGTACTGCCGTTCGCTGGTCGACAGCGGACGCGCGCTCGGCATCGTGGAGGACGGCAAGGTGATCTTCAAGAGCGACATCGGCGCCGCCAGCGGCCGGGTCGCCCAGATCCAGGGGGTGTGGCTGGACCCCGAACTGCGGGGCCGCGGGCTGGCGGCACCCGCTATGGCGGCCGTCGTCGAGTACGTCCTGGCCGACTACACGACGGCGTCGCTGTACGTCAACGACTTCAACCACCGCGCCATCCGGGCCTACGAGCGGGTCGGGTTCAGCACGGTCGGGGAGTTCGCGACGGTGTTGTACTGACCTGCGGCCGGGCCGCCGCGGGGGACCCTGCACGTGACAGGCTTGGGCCCGTGGGCGCGAAACCGATGATGATCCTGGTGTCCGGGCCGTACCTGACCGGCACCGACGGCGACGAGGCGCTGATCCGGGCGAACCTCGCGCGGATGGAGGCGATGGCGCTGCCGTTGTTCGAGAAGGGGCACCTCGCCGTCGTGGGGGAGTGGCTGGCGTGGCCGGTGATCGCGGCCGCCGGCGGCGACTCCCACCAGTCCGCCGAGTTCACCACCTACCAGTACCCGGTCGCGCACCGGCTGCTGATGCACTGCGACGCCGTGCTGCGGATCCCCGGGGAGTCCCGCGGCGCCGACCTCGAGTGCGACATCGCGCGGGAGTCCGGCAAGCCGGTCTACACCAGCCTGGACGAGGTCCCGGCGGTGAGCCGGCCAGACGGGCCCTGATCAGGCCGGGTCTGCGGCTACCTGTGCCACCGGCGCGCCGGTGAGTTCGACGAGCTCGGCCGGCGAGAGCGGGAACACCGCGTAGGGGTGGCCGGCGGCCGCCCAGATCCGGTCGAACCGGAACAGGTCGGCATCCACCAGGATCACCGGCTGCGCGGTGTGGCCGACCGGGGACACCCCGCCGATCGAGAAGCCGGTGGCCGCCTTGACGAAGTCGGCGTCGGCCCGCCCGACCTCGCCGACCAGGACGGCCACCTTCGCGGTGTCCACCCTGCGGTCGCCTGCCGTCACCACCAGCACGGCGGAATCGTCGGCGCGGCGCCGGAAGACGATGCTCTTCGCGATCTGGCCGAGTTCGACGCCGAGGGCTTCGGCAGCGTCCTGGGCGGTCCGTCCGGTCACCGGCAGCATCACCACCTCGTGGGGGTGGCCGAGGTCGGCGAGCAGTTCGGCCACGCGGCCGACGGAGGCGGGCAGGGCGGGCTGGGTCACCGGGTCATCGTGCCACGGCGGCGCCGCCGCGCCCGGCCGTGCCCGGGTTCGTGGCCGGAGGGCCGGGCGCCGCGGGGCGCGGGCCGAGTGGGGGAGGGGGCGCACCGCTCGCTACGCTGTGGCGGTGATCACCCGACTCTCGTCCTACTTCGTCCGCACCCTGCGCGAGGATCCCGCCGACGCCGAGCTCCCCAGCCACAAGTGGCTGGTGCGCGCGGGCTACATCCGCCGTGTCGCCCCCGGGATCTACTCCTGGCTGCCGCTGGGGCTGAGGGTGCTGCAGAAGGTCGAGCAGATCGTCCGCGAGGAGATGGACGCGATCGGCGGCCAGGAGGTCAGGTTCCCCGGCCTGCTGCCGCGCGAGCCCTACGAGGCGACCCACCGCTGGACCGAGTACGGCCCGAACCTGTTCCGGCTGCACGACCGCAAGGGCTCCGACTACCTGCTCGGCCCCACCCACGAGGAGATGTTCACCCTGCTGGTGAAGGACCTGTACTCCTCGTACAAGGACCTGCCCCTGTTCCTGTACCAGATCCAGATCAAGTACCGCGACGAGGCCCGGCCGCGGGCCGGCCTGTTGCGCGGTCGTGAGTTCGTGATGAAGGACTCCTACTCCTTCGACGTCGACGACGCCGGCCTGGTCGAGTCCTACAACCGCCACCGCGAGGCGTACGTCCGGATCTTCGACCGGCTCGGGCTGGAGTACGTGATCGTGCAGGCGATGTCGGGCGCGATGGGCGGCTCGGCCTCGGAGGAGTTCCTGGCGGTCTGTGACAACGGCGAGGACACCTTCGTGCGGTCCCCCGGCGGCTACGCCGCCAACGTCGAGGCGGTCAGGATCACCCCGCCCGCCGACCAGGACGCCTCCGACGCCGGCCCGGCCCGTGCCATCGACACCCCGGGCACGCCCACCATCGCCGACCTCGTCGCGGTGGTCAACCAGAAGCTGCCGCGCGCCGATCGGGCCTGGGCGGCCGCAGACACCCTCAAGAACGTCGTGTTCAAGCTGGTCAGCCCCGACGGCCGCACCGAGACGCTCGTGATCGGCCTGCCCGGCGACCGCGAGGTGGACGCCAAGCGTCTGGAGGCCGCGGTCTCCCCGGCCGAGGCGGTCCCGTTCGCCGACGACGACTTCCTGGCCAACCCCGCTCTCGTGAAGGGCTACATCGGCCCGGTCAGCCTCGCCTCCGGCGCCGTCGAGCAGGTGCTCGGCGAGCAGGGGACGGCGAAGGTCCGCTACCTGCTGGACCCCCGCGTCGTGCCCGGCAGCCGCTGGGTGACCGGCGCCAATGTCGTGGACACCCACCAGGTGGACGTGGTGGCCGGCCGCGACTTCACCGCCGACGGCGTGATCGACGTCGCCGAGATCCGGCAGGGCGATCCCGCCCCCGACGGCTCGGGGCCGCTCAGCCTGGCCCGCGGCATCGAGATGGGCCACATCTTCCAGCTCGGCCGCAAGTACGCCGACGCGCTCGGGCTGAAGGTGCTGGACGCCAACGGCAAGCTCGTCACGGTGACGATGGGCTCCTACGGGGTCGGCGTGTCCCGGGCGGTCGCCGCCGTCGCCGAGGCGACCTGCGACGACAAGGGCCTGGCCTGGCCGCGGGCGCTGGCCCCGTTCGACGTCCAGGTGGTGGCCACCGGAAAGGACGAGGCGGTCCTCGCGGCCGCCGAGCAGCTGGCCTCAGAGCTCGACGCCGCCGGCGTCGCGGTGCTGCTCGACGACCGCAAGGCGTCGCCCGGGGTCAAGTTCGCCGACGCCGAGGTGCTCGGGATGCCCACCGTGGTGATCGTGGGACGCGGCCTGGCCGACGGCGTGATCGAGGTGCGCGACCGGACCTCGGGGGAGCGCACCGAGCTCGGGTTCGAGGGCGCCGCCGCGAAGCTGGTGGCCCTGCTCACTGCCGGGTAGGCGTCCCACTGGGTAAGCTGGCCGACTACTACAACCGCACCGCACAATCGCATCGAAGGACCCGTCATGAAGATCCCAGACCTCGAACGGCTGCTGACACCGGTCGTCGCAGCCCACAGCCTTGAGATCGACCGGATCGAGGTCCTCCCGGCGGGTCGCCGCAAGGTGGTGAGGATCTTCCTCGACGGCGACGGGCCCGGCGGGCTCGGCCCGTCCCTCGACGAGATCGCCGAGGCCACCCGCTCGATCTCGGCGGCGCTCGACGAGTCTCCGGTCCCCGGTAACGCCCCCTACACCCTCGAGGTCTCCTCCCGCGGTGTCGGCCGCCCGCTCACCCAGGCCAGGCACTTCCGCCGCAACCGCGGCCGGCTGGTGAGCGTCACCGGCGAAGGGCTGGGGTTGACCGGGCGGATCGTCGCGGTGACCGACGACGAGCTCGAGCTCGACGTCGACGGTACGCCCCACACCCTGCCGCTGGCGGGGATCAGCCAGGCCGTGGTGCAGGTCGAGCTCAACCGGCTGCCGGACCCCGACGAAGAGGAGATCTGATGGACATCGACCTCCAGGCGCTCAAGCAACTCGAGCGCGACAAGGAGATCAGGATGGACGTCCTGCTGCACGCGCTCGAGGACGCCCTGCTGAACGCCTACGCCAAGACCCCGGGCGCGATCGACGGCGCGCGGGTCACGATCGACACCCGCACCGGCAAGGTGAGCGTCCTGGCGCCGGAACTGGACGCCGAGGGGGAGAAGGTCGGCGAGTTCGACGACACCCCCGAGGGGTTCGGACGGGTGGCGGCCGCCACCGCCCGCCAGGTCATCTTCCAGCGGCTGCGCGAGGCAGAGGACGAGCAGAAGTTCGGCCACTTCTCCGCCGCCGAGGGCGACATCCTGCTGGGCGTCGTCCAGCAGGACCGGGACAGCCGGACGGTGCGGGTCGACCTCGGCGCGATCGAGGCGATCATGCCGCAGGCCGAGCAGGTCCCCGGCGAGGAGTACACCCACGGCAAGCGGCTGCGGGTGTACGTGGTCAGTGTGCGCCGCGACCTGCGTGGGCCGCAGGTGGTGGTCTCCCGGACCCACCCCGGCCTGGTCGCCAAGCTGTTCCGGATGGAGGTGCCCGAGATCGAGCAGGGCGTCGTCGAGATCAAGGCGATCGCCCGCGAGGCCGGCCACCGCTCCAAGATCGCGGTGGTCAGCCACGCCGCGGAGGTGTCGGCCAAGGGCGCCTGCATCGGCCCGATGGGGCAGCGGGTCCGCGCCGTGATGCACGAGCTCAACGAGGAGAAGATCGACATCATCGACTACTCCGACGACCCGGCCGAGTTCGTCGCGCAGGCGCTCTCGCCGGCGAAGGTCACCGCCGTGACGGTCACCGACGCGACCGCCAAGGCGGCAAGGGTGATCGTCCCGGACTACCAGCTGTCGCTGGCGATCGGACGGGAGGGCCAGAACGCCCGGCTCGCCGCCCGACTCACCGGGTGGCGGATCGACATCAGGCCCGACACCGCCGTCTGACTAGGAGGTCGTGGTCGGCTCCGGGCTCGGCGCATCGCCGCCGCCGGGGCGCCCGCCGGGCAGGTTGTCGCTGACGATCTGCAGGACGGTCGCCTCGTCCGCGTCCAGCTCGGCGGCGATCGCCGCAGCCAGGCGGGAGGCCATCCCTGATCCGCCGCGCCCGGAGTCGTCCGGCTGCGCCGTCGGCGAGGTGGTGGGAGGGGACGAGGGCGTGCCGTCCTCGGTTCGGTCGCCCCGCCCGCCCATCGACTCCGACATCGCCTTGTCGACGGCCGTCTTGACGGTCGCCTCGTCGATACCGAGGCCGTCGGCGAGCGCGGTCACCAGAGCGGTGGTGTCCATCCCGCGCTGTCCGTCGGCGGGGGCGCCGGCGCGCGGTCCGTCCTGGCTGTCGCCGAGGGCGCTGCAGCCGGCGGCCACGCCACCGATCAGCAGGACGGCTCCTGCGGCGAGCGCGGCGGTGCGGCGTCGAATCATGGGGGTCATCTCCTCAAGGTCAGGTACCGGCCCAGTCGAGCGCGCCGGCTTGGGAGGCTGCTGAGCGGTCGCTGGCAAGCCGCTGTGGATCCTCACCCGGCCGGGGCGGTTCCGGTGAGGTCAGGGGACTCCCGCGACCCGGGTGGCTGCCGCCGCTCGGGGAGCAGGTCGCCTAAGCTGGTCAGGTGGCCGAGGTGATCCGGATGTGCGCTGGCTGCCGAGAGCGCGAGCCCAGGACAGGGCTGGTGCGGCTCGCCTGGCAGGGCGGCCAGGTCGTGGTCGACCAGCGGCGGCGGCTGCCGGGCCGCGGCGTCTACCTCCACCCGGGGTGCGGGCCGCGGCTGCTGCGGAACCGCGGCGTGCCGCGCGGGCTGCGCCGCGAGGTGGACGGCGCGCAGCTCCGCGACCTGCTCGACGGGCTCGCCCCGCCACCCGCCTGAGTCCCGCGCCCGCCCACCCGGCCGCCCGATTCCGCGCCACGCGCATCGGGGCGGTAGACTGGTCGCCGCGCGTCCGCCGCCGTGGCGGACACAACCAGAAAGTGGGCTAACGCTCATGACCACTCGATGAGTACCCAGAAATGAGCAACAACAACTAACTGGTCCGCGCCACCTTGCGGACCTGAAGGAGAGTAGTGGCCAAGGTCCGCGTCTACGAGCTTGCCAAGGAGCTCGGACTCGAAAGCAAGGAACTTCTTAAGACCCTGAACGACATGGGTGAGTTCGTCCGTTCGGCGTCCTCCACGATCGAGGCACCGGTCGAGCGCCGCATCAAGGAGAAGTTCGCCGCAGCCACGGCTGCGCCCGCGCCGGCGGCTCCGGCACCCCAGTCCAAGCCGGTCGCCCGGCCTGCCGCGCCCAAGCCCGCGGAAATCAGCACGCCGCCGACGGCGAGCTGGAACTCAACGCGGGCCGGCCGACGACGACCGTCAGCGTGCAGAACACCGGCGACCGGCCCATCCAGGTCGGCTCGCACTTCCACTTCTTCGAGGCCAACCGGGCGCTGCGGTTCGACCGCCGATCGGCCTTCGGGATGCGACTGGACATCCCCTCGGGTCTGGCGGTGCGCTTTGAACCCGGTGAGACCCAGGTGGTCTCGCTGACCAGCTACGGCGGCGAACGGACCGTCATCGGGCAGAACGATGTCACCAACCGTGCCACCGATGAACCGGCGAGCGAGGAACTGATGACGCAGATGCATGCCCGCGGCTTCCTGGATGCGGGGAGCTGAGATGGCCTACCGCATCAGCCGGGCCCGCTACGCCGAACTGTACGGACCCACCACCGGGGACCGGGTCCGGCTGGCCGACACCGAACTGCTGGCACGCGTCGAACACGACGCCACCGTCTACGGCGACGAGGCCGTCTTCGGCGGCGGCAAGACCATGCGCGAGGGCATGGCCGTACACGGCGACCTCACCAACACCGACGGCGCGCTGGACTTCGTCATCACCAACGCCCTGATCATCGATGCGGTGCTGGGAATCCGTAAGGC
>JAVHXR010000110.1:2272-8083 GCA_031119515.1 Propionicimonas sp. | reverse complement strand
GTCCCGCTGGCGCGCGGCGTCGAGGCTTCCCGGAACGCCTACACCGAGCGCACCGGCCGCCCCGCCCCGGGGATCACCCTGCTGCGCAACCACGGCATCATCATCTCCGGCGACTCCGCCGCCGAGATCGCCGAGCGTACCGAGCGGGTCACCGGAGCGATCCGGGCCGCGATCGAGGCCGCGCCGGCACAGACCGTGCCGGCCGCGGTGGAGTCAGCCGAACTCGCCCGCCTCCGGAACGCGATCGCCCCCACGCTGCGGGGGCTCCTCGGAAGCGACACCGCTCTGGCCGTCGTCACCTCCGAGGCCGGCGACCTGGTCCGGACGGTCACCGCATCGCCGGCCGGCGACGCGATCCTGACCGGAGGCCCGCTGATCCCCGACCAGATCGTGTATGCCGGGTCGTTCCCCGCAGTCGTCGACCTGACCGCGGACGCAGACCCGGCAGCGGCGGCCACCGCGGCGGTCACGGCCTTCCGCGCCGCCCACGGCAAGGATCCGGTGATCGTCGTGGTTCCGGGCCTGGTCGCCTTCGGCGCCGGCCGCGACCTCGCGGCCGCGCAGAACGCCCTCGCCACCTTCACCGACGCGCTCCGGGTGGCCAGCGACGCCGACCGGATCGGCCGGGTGCAGGTGATGGACGCCGCCCAGCGCGGCTTCATCGAGAACTGGGAGGCGGAGGCGTACCGCAAGGCGGTCGCGGCGTCCGCCTCGCCGGGCAGGCTGGACGGCAAGGTCGTGATGATCACCGGTGCTGCCCAGGGCTTCGGCCTCGGGATCGCCCAGGAGCTGATCACCCAGGGTGCCTCGTTGGTGCTGGCCGACCTCAATCTCGACGGCGCCCGGCGCAACGCCGAGGCGATGACGGCGCAGTACGGCGCCGGCCGGGCGGTCGCCGTCCGGATCGACGTCTCCGACGAACAGTCCTGCCTCGACGCGGTGGCCGCGACGGTCGCCGTCTTCGGCGGCGTGGACGTCTTCGTCTCCAACGCGGGCGTGCTGCGCGCGGAATCGGTGTTCACCCAGTCGGTGGCCGACTTCGACCTGGTCACCAACGTCAACTACCGCGGCTACTTCCTCGGCGTCCGCGCGGTCGCCCCGGTGATGGCCGCCCAGCACGCCGCCCGGCCGGCGGCCTGGTTCGACATCGTCGAGATCAACTCCAAGTCGGGTCTGACCGGTTCCAGGGCCAACTTCGCCTATGCCGGCTCGAAGTTCGGCGGGATCGGGCTCACCCAGTCGTTCGCGCTGGAACTGGTCGGCTCGGGCATCAAGGTGAACGCGGTCTGCCCGGGCAACTTCCTCGACGGTCCGCTGTGGTCCGATCCGGAGCGCGGCCTGTTCGTCCAGTACCTGCGGGCCGGCAAGGTCCCGGGTGCGACCAGCATCGAGCAGGTCAGGGCGCACTACGAGAAGCAGGTGCCGATGGGCAGGGGCTGCTTTCCCGCGGACCTGGCCAAGGCGATCTACTACATCGTCGACCAGGACTACGAGACCGGCCAGGCGGTGCCCGTAACCGGCGGCCAGAACATGCTGAACTGAGCCGGCAGACCCACCAAGACAGCTCCCGAGCCCCAGCTGACCTACCCGGGGCTCACCTGAGATACCGGAGGATGAAGGTGTCCGATTTCCCCGTGACCCAGCACGCGATCCAGTTCACTGGCAAGGACCAGTTCGTGCACAACACCGCGAAGGCGGTGGACGCGATCGGGCCGACCCAGCTCCTGCTGGAGGTCGAGGCCTGCGGCATCTGCTTCTCCGACACCAAGCTGCTGCACGCCTTCGACGACCACCCGCGCAAGTCGCCGGTGGTCGGGGGGCTCTCGCCCGAGGAACTCGCGCAGGTGCCGGGCTACCACCCGGGCACGGAGCCGACCGTCCCCGGTCACGAGCCGGTGGCGCGTGTCGTGGCCGTGGGTGACGCCGTCACCCGGTTCGCGGTGGGTGAGCGGCTGCTGGTGCAGGCCGACTGGCGTCACCTGCCGACGGCGGCCTCCAACGGCGCGTTCGGCTACAACTTCGAGGGCGCGCTCCAGGAGTACGTGGTGGTGGACGAGCGGATCGTCGTCGCCGGCGGCGAGGAGTTCATGCTGCGGGTCTCGGATCGTCCCACCGCCGCCCAGGTGGCCCTGGTCGAACCGTGGTCGACGGTGGAGGGCTCCTACTCCCGGGTCGAGCGCAACACCCTGAAGCCGGGCGGCCACCTCCTGGTCGTCGCCGATGCCGGGGTGGTGGCCTCAGGTCTGGCTCCGCTGCTGGCGGCCTCGCGTCCGGGCACCATCACGGCGGTCGGGGTCGACCCGGTCACGGTTGACGCCTCCGCACGGGCGGCCGCGCTGGACGAGGTGGCGGCGGGGGTGGACGACATCGTCTACTTCGGCTCCGACGCCGCCACGATCGAGCACCTCGGGAGGCTGCTGGGTGCCCGCAGCCTGCTGTGCATCGTCCTCGGCGGAGCCACCATCGACCGCAGGGTGCAGCTCGACGTGGGCCGCGTCCACTACGACTTCACCCGCTATGTCGGGACCACCGGAACCGACCCGGCCGAGGCCTACGCCAGCATTCCTGCGAACGGCGAGATCCGGGCCGGGGACACGGTGGCGATCATCGGCGCGGCGGGCCCGATGGGGCTGATGCACACCGTGCGCACGATCTCGCTCGGCCTGCCAGGGGTGTCTGTGGACGCCGCCGATGTCAACGACGAGCGACTCGCCCACCTGGCGAGCGTGGTCGACTCCACCGCCGCCGAGCGCGGGGTGCCGCTGCGGGTCGTGAACTCGATGACCTCACCGCTCGAGCCGGGCTACACCTACCTGACCTGCCTGGTCCCCGTCCCTGCGCTGCTCAGCCAGGCCGTCGACCTGGCCGCCGACGGCGCGATCGTGAACGCCTTCGCGGGGTTCCCGGCCGGCACCCTCGCCGAGCTGGACCTGCAGGGGATCGTGGAGCGCCACGTCTTCCTGCTCGGGACGTCGGGCTCGGAGATGAGCGACATGCGCAGCCTGCTCGACAAGCTCGAGACCGGTGCGCTGGACACGTCCATCTCGCTGGACGCGGTCTGCGGGATGGCGGGCTTCGCCGATGCCATCGATGCGGTCAACAACCGCACCTCCGGCGGGAAGATCATGGTCTACCCGCGGCTCCACGACCTCGGCCTGGTGCGGCTCTCCGAGCTCCCGGAGAAGCTGCCCGCGGTGGCTGCGGCGATGACCGACGGCCGGTGGACGCCGGCCGCCGAGGCGGCGCTGCTGGAGACCGCCGGGTAGCCGCAGGTGCCGTCGGCAGGTCCGGCTCGGGCCGGGCCTGCCGGGGGCGAGGCGGTCAGGCCTTCTTCGCCCGACGCTGCCACCACTCCCAGGCTGCGGTCACGATCAGCGCGCCGACCAGGGACCCGATCAGGCCGGACGGGCGCAACTCGAGGCCGTCTCCCGCGATCAGGCTGGACAGCAGGCCGCCCACGAACGAGCCGGCCAGGCCGCTGACGAACGCCTTCGCCCAGTCGACACCCTTGCCCGAGCGGTGGAGGATCAGCTGCGCGGCAGCGCCGACGAGCATTCCGAAGAGGATGATTGCGAGGATCAGCATGGCGGCAGCGTACCCGCGGCGACGTCCCGGGGGCTGTGGCCCCGCCGGTTGTACCTGCAGCCGACCAGCACGAACGCCACGGCCGCGAACAGGAACCCAGGAGCCCTCGGCATGAGCCGCCGCGCTAGCCGTCCACGTTCGGGAGGTCGGCCGACGGCCCGCCGTCGATCGAGCGGATCTCGTCCCTGAGCCGGGCCATCCGGTGGTCGAGTTCGGCCGCGATCCGGGCGGCGTCGTCCAGCTCCGCCGCGAGGTGCCCCGGCAGCTCCTGGCGGTACTTGTAGAACAGCTTGTGCTCGACGCTGGCCCAGAAGTCCATCGCGATCGTCCGGATCTGGATCTCGACGAACACCAGCTCGGTCCGGTCGGAGAGGAACACCGGGACCTGGACGATCAGGTGCAGCGAGCGGTAGCCGTTCGGCTTCGGCTCGGCGATGTAGTCCTTGGTCTGGACCAGCGTCACGTCCGGCTGCTTGGTGAGCATCGATGCGATCCAGTAGACGTCGGACTCGAAGCTGCACGTGATCCGGATCCCCGCGATGTCGCGGACCCGGGCGCGAACCGCCGGGATGGTCGGCTCGCAGCCGTACTTCACCACCTTGGCGACCAGGCTCTCCGGCGACTTCAGCCGCGACCGGACGTGCTCGATCGGGCTGTAGGAGTGGGTGTTCTCGAACTCCTGCCGCAGGATGTTGACCTTGGTGAGGACCTCCTCGATCCCGAACTGGTAGTACAGCCGGAAACGGGTGAACTCCTCGCGCAACTCCCGCCACTGCGCCGCCAGCCTGGCGGTCTGCTCGTCGGCGTCGGCCAGGTCGGCGCCGCCGGCGAGGAGCAGCTGTCCGAGTCCCCGATCGTCCGGTTCCGAGGCGCCGATGGTTCCGGCGGGTGATGCGGACGGGCTCATCGCGGTCAGGCTCCTTCGGGCGGCGGTCCGGGCCCGGCTGGCGGAGTCCGGCTTGTCTCGATGGTAGTCGGGGCGGGCCAGCCCGCCGTCAGGGGAGCTCGAGCTGCCGCGCGGGGTGGATGGCGTAGTCGGCGAGGTAGTCGAGGGCCCCGGGCAGCGCCACCCGCGCGGGATCGTGGTAGCAGGGCTGCTGGGACGCGGCGAAGTCGTCACCGTGAACCGGTGCAGGAAGGTGGTCACCGCTCCGCCGCCAGCCGGGCGACGCGCGACCGGGGTGCCAGAATGCGTCCAACCGATCGGGAAAGGGAAGCCGATGCGGGCAGCGGAGCGGGTGCGGTCGTGGTTCGGACGCCGGCCGCGCTGGTTGCGCGCGGTGGCTGGGCTTGCGGCGGTCGGGCTCGGCGGCTACCTGGTGTTTCGTCCTACGACCTCGCTCGGCGTCCTCGCCCTGCTGATCGGCGCTGGCCTCGTCCTCGCCGGCATCCTCGACCTTGTCGTACCGGCCGGTCCCCACGCGGAGCGGGGATGGCGCCTTGTCGTACCGGCGGTGTGGATCCTGGCGGGGATCTTCGTGCTGGCCTGGCCAGGCCTCACCGTCCGGATGGTCGCGCTGGCTGTCGGGGTGGCGCTGCTGGTAGGAGGAGCCGGTTCCCTGCTGGCCGGGCTCAGGGCGGGCGGCACCGTCGACGCCCGGATCGCCGCCGTCCTGCTCGGCCTCGCCGGCGTGGTGTTCGGCGTCCTCGCGCTGGTCTGGCCGGACATCACGCTGTTCGTCGTCGGGGTGGTGTTCGGTGCCCGGTTGGTGATCGGCGGCGCGCTGGCGGCCTGGCACGCCCTCCGGGGCACAGCCCGGGCAGGGGAGATCGACGGCGAGCTGACCGCGAGGACGCAACCGTGGGGGAGGACCGCAGCCGCGGTCCTCGCCCTCGTGGCGGCGATCGCGCTCGCCGGGGTCAGCACGGCCCTTCATCCGTGGACGCGGGTGGAGGACGAGTTCTACGCGCCACCGCGGGACGTCCCTGCCGAACCGGGCGGGCTGATCCGGTCGGAGGCGTTCACCCGCGGGGTCCCGGCGTCGGCGCTCGGCTGGCGGATCCTCTACACCACGACGAACGCGGACGGGTCGCCGGCGGTGGCCAGTGGGCTTGTCGTCGTCCCTCGCGAGGGAGCCGGCGACTGGCCGGTCATCGAGTGGACCCATGGCACCACGGGCTTCGCCGAGCACTGTGCCCCGTCGCTGCTGCCGGAACCGTTCGAGTCCGGGGCACTGCTGATCCTGCCCGAGATCATCGGGCAGGGTTGGGCGCTGGTCGCCACCG
>JAVHXR010000110.1:0-2262 GCA_031119515.1 Propionicimonas sp. | reverse complement strand
CCGACTACCTCGGGCTGGGCACGGCGGGACCGCACCCCTACCTGATCGGCGTGCCGAGCGCCCATGCCGCGCTGGACGCCGTCCGGGCCGCCCGGCAGCTGCCGGCGGCCCGGCTCGGCGACCGGACGGTCGCCTGGGGCCACTCCCAGGGTGGCGGCGCCGCGCTGTGGACCGGGGCGCTGGCCGAGGCGTACGCGCCGGACGTCCCACTGTCCGGAGTGGTAGCGATGGCGCCTGCGAGCAATCCGCGGGCGCTGGTCGAGAACCTGCCGAGAGTCACCGGGGGCTCGATCTTCGGTGCCTACACGGTCGCCGGGTACACCGCGCTGTATCCCGAGGTCACCTTCAGGGAGTACGTCAGGCCCGGGGCCGAGGTGACGGTGCGCCGGCTCGCCGATCGTTGCCTGAGCGGCACGGACGCGCTTGCCTCCGTCCTTGTGGTGCTCGGACTGTCCCGCGACCCCGAGATCTTCGCCACTCCGCCCACCGAGGGCCGGTTCGGGCTGCGCCTGCAGGAGAACGTGCCGCCGCCGACGGTGGCAGCCCCGCTGCTGATCGCGCAGGGCGGCTCGGACGCGATCGTTCCCCGCGCCGCCCAGGACGAGTTCGTCGACCAGCTCTGCGAGGCGGGCCAGCGACTCGACTACCGCAGCTACGCCGGGCGCGACCACATGCCACTGGTGGAGCCGGATTCGCCGCTGGTCCCGCAGCTGCTGGAGTGGACCAGAGCCCGGTTCGCCGGGGTGCCGGTGGCTGCCGGCTGCACCCGCGGCGAGCACTGAGGCAGCTATCGGGGGATCTTCGAAAGCTTGCGAGTTGCTTCGCCTTTCTCGTAGAATCGAAACTACCTGAAAGGATTCGACGACGATGACTGCGGAGCGTAGCGAGCGCGAGAGCTACATCCTCGACCTGCTGGCCAAGGATGGTTCGCTCTCGGTCGCCGCACTCTCCAAGGACCTCGGCGTCTCCGAGGTCACCATCCGCGCCAGCCTGAAGTCGCTGGAGGAGCGCGGCCTGCTCGCCCGGACCTGGGGCGGTGCCAGGGCCAACACCCTCACCAACGTGCTCGAACGGGTCCGCGTCCACGACGACGAGAAGGACCGGATCGCCGCCGCCGCGGCCGCTCTGGTGCACGACGGTGACCGGATCATGATCGAGGCCGGCACCACCACAGCCATGATCGTGCGGCACCTCGCCGGGCGATCCGGCGTCCAGATCGTCACCAACTCGACCCTGGTCTTCACCTACGCGCGGCTCAACCCGGGGCTCGAGGTCATCCTCACCGGCGGCCAGTTCCACCGCGAGAGCGAGTCGCTGGTCGGCCCGGTGGCGCTCGCCTCGATCCGCAGGTTCAACGCCCGGGTCGCCTTCGTCGGCACCGACGGCTTCACCTCCGACCGCGGCCTCACCACCCAGTTCGCCGAGGGCGCGGAGATCATCAGCGCGATGAACGAGCGCGCGGAGGAGACCTGGCTGGTGGCCGACTCCAGCAAGTACGGCAGGGCGGGCTTCGTCAGCGTCCTCGACCTCCCCGAACTCAGCGGCATCATCACCGACTCGGGCATCGGCCCGGAGTCGGTCGACGTCCTCAAGCAGATCGCGCCCACGGTGCGCGTCGTATAACGAAGGAGTGGAATGGCTCAGGTTGTGGTGATGCCCCAGTTGGGCAACACGGTCGAGTCCTGTCTGATCACGTCCTGGCTGGTAGCGGTCGGCGACGTGGTGGACGCCAGCACGCTGCTGTGCGAGATCGAGACCGACAAGTCGGCGATGGAGGTGCCGTCCGGGGTTGCCGGGACGGTGCTCGCGCTGCTCGCGGCCGAAGGTGACGAGGTGCCGGTGAAGCAGCCGATCGTGGTGGTCGGCGAGCCGGGCGAGAACGTCGAAGCCGTACTGGCCGAGGCCGGGCTGGCCCCGACTGTCTCCGGCGAGGCCGGCGAGGTGTCGGAAGCCGAAACGCAGGCCGCACCGGCGAGCGCGCCTGCGGCACCGGCAGTCGTCCCGGCGCGGGCCATCGAGGGCGAGCCGGCAGCGGTGTCGCCGCGAGCCCGCGGGCTGGCGGCGTCCCAGGGGATCGCGGCCGAGTTGCTCGCAGGCTCCGGCCCCGAGGGACGGGTCATCGCCCGCGACGTCGAGGCTGCGATCGCCGCCGGGCCGGCGCTGACGAGCGGAGCCCGGGCGGAGGCGTCCGGCTTCGTGCCAGGGGCCACCGGAACCGGGATCGGCGGCCGGGTCACCCGGTCCGACCTGGCCGGCGCGGGC
>JAVHXR010000109.1 GCA_031119515.1 Propionicimonas sp. | reverse complement strand
GGCCGAGCCCGTCCGGAACCAACCTCCGCCGGAGGGGTCGAGGGGATACGAAAGGGCCCGCCACCTGGGCGGGCCCTTCGCAACTTCGTGGAACTCAGGCGGCGTCGTCCGACAGCTCGACGAGGGCCTGGCCGCCCTGGACGGCGGTGCCCTTCTCGACCAGGATCGCTGCCACCTTGCCGGCCTTCGGCGCGGTGATCTCGGTCTCCATCTTCATCGCCTCGAGGACGAGCAGCACCTGCCCGGCCTCGATCTGATCACCCTCGGCGACCAGGATCTTGAAGACCGAGCCGGCGAGCGGGGCGACCACGGCATTGGCCGAGGCGCCCTGGACGGAGGCGGTGGCCGGGGTGGTGATCGCGCCGGCGGCCCCGCCGATCACGATCTGGCCGATCCCTGCCTGCTCCTCCTCCTCCACGTCCACGTCGATGGAGTACGGAATCCCGTTGACAGTCACTTTCAGTTTCATGGCTTTCCTTCCACGCCGTTCAGCGCGTGTAGAGCGGGTGGTGGGTGTGCTGCGCGCGCCGGGTCGCCGCAGCCCAGTTGCGGGCCCCGGCCAGGTGGCGCTGACGCCGCTTCGCCCGGTGCCCGAGGTAGGCCGCGACAGCGGCCGCGATGGCGACCAGCGTCTCCTCCGGGACGTCCTGCGTCTTGAGCTCCAGGCCCTTGATCTTGATCTCGAGACCCTCGATGCGCTCGGTGAGCGCCTTGACGAGGTCGGTCAGTTCCGCGTCCTGCGACATGTCCGCTCCCTAGACCGGCCCGAGGCCGTGCTTCTTGGCGGGCCGCAGCAGGCGCTTGGCCTGCAGCAACTCGAGGGCGGCCGCGATCTTGCCGCGGGTCTCACCGGGCTCGATGATGTCGTCGACCAGGCCTCGCGAGGCCGCCATGAACGGGGTGGAGAAGGTGTTGCGGTACTCCTCCACCAGTTCGGCCCGCTTGGCGACCGGATCCTCGGCGGCGCTGATCTCCTTGCGGAAGACGATCTCGGCGGCCCCCTCGGCACCCATCACCGCGATCTCGGCGGTCGGCCAGGCGAACACCTTGTCGGCACCCAGGTCCTTGCACGCCATCGCGATGTAGGCGCCGCCGTAGGCCTTGCGCAGCACCACGGTGATCTTCGGGACGGACGCCGCGGAGTAGGCGTAGAGCATCTTGGCGCCGTGCCGGATGATGCCGCCGTGCTCCTGGGCGACACCGGGCAGGTAGCCGGGGACGTCCACCAGGGTGACGATCGGGATGTTGAAGGCGTTGCAGAACCGGACGAACTTGCTGCCCTTGTCGGAGGCGTTGATGTCGAGGACGCCGGCCAGCGCGTTCGGCTGGTTGGCGACGATCCCGACGCTGCGGCCGTTGACCCGGCCGAAGCCCACCACGATGTTCTTGGCGTAGCCGGCCTGGACCTCGAGGAAGTCGGCGTGGTCGACGATCCGTGCGATCACGTCGCGGACGTCGTAGCCCTGCTTGCCGTCCACCGGGACGATGTCGGCGAGCTTGTCGTCGAACTCCACGTCGTAGTCGCCCGCCACGTACGGGGGCTCCTCGGTGTTGTTCTGCGGCAGGAAGCTGAGCAGCTTCTTGGCGATCAGGATCGCCTGCTCGTCGTCGTCGGCCACGAAGTGGTTGTTGCCGGAGACCGCCATGTGGGTGTCAGCACCGCCGAGGGCGTCCTGGGTGACCTCTTCGCCGGTGACCTGCTTGATGACGCTCGGCCCGGTGATGAACATGTGGGCCTTGCGGGTCTGGATGATGAAGTCGGTCAGCGCCGGGGAGTAGGCCGCGCCGCCGGCGCACGGGCCGGCGATGATCGAGATCTGCGGGACGACACCGGACAGCAGCACGTTGGCGTAGAACACCTGCCCGTAGCCGGACAGGGAGTCGATGCCCTCCTGCACCCGGGCGCCGCCGGAGTCGTTGACGAAGACGAACGGGGTGCCGTTCTCCAGCGCCCCCTGCATCATCTGGACGACCTTGACCGAGTGGATCTCGCCGGCGGAGCCGCCCATCACGGTGAAGTCCTGGCTGGCCAGGTGCACCGGTCGGCCGAGCACCGTCGCGGTGCCGGTGACGACGCCGTCGGCGGGCATGTCGGCGGTGTCCATCCCGAAGGTGACGGTGCGGTTCTTGCGGAACAGCCCGACCTCCTGGAAGGAGTCGGCGTCGACCAGGGCGTCGATCCGGTCGCGGGCGGTCAGCTTGCCGGAGCTGCGCTGCTTCTCCTGCCGCGCCTCACCGCCGCCGAGGACGGCCTTCGCACGGGCCTCCTCGAGGGCTTCGACCCGCTGCTTCATGGAAAGTGGTTTGGTGGCCATGTCCTTCTTCCTCACGCCATCTCGACGGTGACGCTGTGGTCGCGTCCGCCCAGGGAGACCTTGTACTTGATCGGGCCGCGAACCGCGTTGGCGGCGCCGCTGGCGGCATCGGCCTCGGCCTTGAGCTGCTCAGCGGTCTTGCCGACGTTCTTCGGGCCCTCGCTGCGCGCGGCCAGGAAGCCCGGTGCGACACCGGGGAACATCGCGTAGGTGAGGACGTCCTCGTCGCTGCCGTCGAAGCCGTCGAGCTTCGCCGCGTCGGCCTTGAGGGTGTCCCACTCCGGCGGGAGCAGGTCTGCCGGACGCTGCGTGATCGGATCCTTCTTGGCCTGTGCGCGGGCGATCTCGACGACCTCGGGGTTGCGCTCGCCGATGCACTCGCCGTAGTAGCCGAGCATCAGGTCGGCGAACTCGCCGGTGAGCACCTTGTACTTGCCCATCAGGACGTTGAACACGGCCTGGGTGCCGACGATCTGGCTGGACGGGGTGACCAGCGGCGGGTGGCCGGAGTCGGCCTTGACCAGCGGGACCTCCTCCATGACCTCCTTGATGCGGTCGCCGGCGCCCTGCGCCTTCAGCTGGCTCTCCATGTTGGAGAGCATGCCGCCGGGGATCTGGCTGGAGAAGATGTCGGTGTCGACCAGGGTGGCCGACTCGAACGCCGCGTACTTCGGGCGGATCTTGGCGAAGTGGTCGCGGATCGAGGTCAGCTTGTCGGCCTTGAGGTCGGTGGTGTAGTCGGTGCCCTCGAGCATCGCGACCAGCGACTCGGTCGGGTTGTGGCCGGGGCCGAGCGACATCGACGAGATCGCGGTGTCGACGACGTCGGCGCCGGCCTCGATGGCCTTCATCAGGGTGACCAGGGTGACGCCGGTGGTGGAGTGGCAGTGGACGTTGACCTGGACGTCCTCACCGTAGGTCGACTTGATGCCGCGGATGATGTCGTAGGCCGGCTGCGGCTGCAGCAACGCAGCCATGT
Source organism: Propionicimonas sp. (assembly GCA_031119515.1). Lineage (GTDB taxonomy): Bacteria > Actinomycetota > Actinomycetes > Propionibacteriales > Propionibacteriaceae > Propionicimonas. The sequence goes on along the minus strand of JAVHXR010000109.1, from coordinate 4,841 downwards.
CCTTCAGGGCCAGGGACTCCGCGCCCATGTCGAGCAGCTGGCCGGCGAGGTGCACGTAGCCCTCGACGGTGTGCAGCGGGGAGATCGTGTAGCAGATCGTGCCCTGCGCGTGCTTGCCGGTCTTCTTGACCGCCGCCATCGCCCGCGCCATGTTGCGCGGATCGTTCAGCGCGTCGAAGACGCGGAACACGTCCATGCCGTTCTCGGCCGACTTCTCGACGAACCGGTCGACGACCTCGTCCTCGTAGTGGCGGTAGCCGAGCAGGTTCTGGCCGCGCAGCAGCATCTGCAGGCGCGAGTTCGGCATCAGTTCGCGGAAGGTCCGCAGCCGTACCCAGGGATCCTCGTTGAGGAAGCGGATACAGGAATCGTAGGTGGCCCCACCCCAGCACTCGACGCTCCAGAAACCGGCCTGATCGATGTCGGCACAGGCATCGACCATGTCCTCAAGCGCCATGCGGGTGGCCATCAAACTCTGGTGGGCGTCTCGGAGGACGAGCTCGGTCACGCCAATGGTTCGCTGACTCATGGCAGCAGTCTCCCAGAATCTCTACTACGAGTCGTCGTAACAAGCCATTATCGCACATGTTGAGACATTTCATCTCAGATGTCGGGACAGGCCTGCTCAGGATTGCGGCGAATGGTCCTACCTCTGCACATCGTTGCACGGAAGGGCCAATCCCCTCGCCAGCGGCCGGTCCCGGAGCCGGCAGGGACCCCTCGCGAACTCGTGGCCCGGGACGGACGCCGGCCCTCAGTCCCGCTGCCGGATCCGGGGCAGCCGCTTGGCCAGTTCGCTCTCGAACAGGCGCTTCACCGCCTCGGTGTCGACCACTCCTCCGACGGTCGGCAGGGTGCGGTTGGCGGCCCGCTGGCACACCACCAGCCAGGCCTCCCCCATCGCCAGGGTGAACCCGGACGCGACCGAGGCGTTGATCACCCCGCCGGCGACCGAGCCCGCCCCGGGGATGAACTTCAGCAGCCCCGCGGCGGCCGCCCGGCCGGCCGAGGTGGCGAGCGAGGTGGACGCGATCGCCAGCACCGCAGCCCGGTCGAGGCTGAGCTTGTGAAGGTGGGCGAGCCGGGCCATCATCGCGAGCTGGATCGGCACCAGCATCGCCGCCGAGCTGAACGGGATCGGGACCGCCGCGGCCGCCGCGGCAGCCGCCGTACTGGCGGCTATGGCCTTGTGGGCCTGGGAAGCCTTGAGCTCCAGATCGATGGCCTGCGCGGCCGCGAGCGCCGCCTGGACGGCCTCGGGAGCGACGTGAAAGGTGGCCCGCAGGACGTCCATCAAGCCGTGGGGCGGCTGACCGGTGAACTGGTCCCTCATCGCGTAGGTCATGAACGGGCGCCCGCCCACGATCGGCAGGTTCCTGGCCTGGATCTGGCGGGCGAGCTCGATCGCGTCCGGATGGTAGGCGCCGTCCCGCATCGGCACCTGGGTGAGCACGACCACCACCGGGACGTCGAGGTCGGCGAGGGTCCGGATGAACCGCTCCTCGACCTCCTCGAACCGCCGGTCCATCCCCCGGATGCAGTACCAGGCGACGTGGATCTGCTCGGCGATCGGACGCCCCCGGCTCTCCTTCACCGCCTTGGTGATCTCCTTGAGGATCTCGGCGTCGTCCCGGCCGATCTCCAGGCCGCGGGTGTCGATCACGCCGAGCGTGCCGCGCTTGTCGAGGTACAGGTGGGAGCCCATCGTCACCGGCGCCCCGATTCCGGTCTGCGCGACCGGCTCGCCGAAGATCGCGTTGACGAGGGTCGACTTGCCCACGCCGGTCTTGCCGAAGATCGCCAGGTTGATCCGGCCGAGTTCCTCGGCCTGCTTGTCGAACTCGGTGCGGAAGGTCTCGGTGAACCACTGCGTCACGCCGGCAAGCCTAACCGGGAGCGGTTTGCGGGACGGGCGGCACGCCCCCTGACTCGACCCCGGCCGGCCCCGGGGCCGGTACCACCGCTCAGGCCGGGGCCGGCCCGGCCTCCTCCTTCGGCTCGGCGGACCAGTCGATCTCCTTCACGGGCTGCCCGATCAGGACGGAGTGGATCGCGTCGGTACTCACCTGCAGGTAGCTGCGGCCGTCCGGGGCGAAGGTGTCGGGATCGTAGTAGTGCTCCTTGTCGTTGTGGTGGATCGGGCCCAGGTCGATCTCGACGATCCGGCCCTCGGCCCTGGCACGCGACCAGGGTGAGCCGATCGCGCCCGGCCAGCGTCCGGCGAAGATCCGGCGGCCCATCTTCTCGAACACGTCCTCGGTGCCGCGCAGGTGTGTGAGCAGCTGGATCTTGTCGAGCCCGTAGTCGTCGGACATCATGCCGCCGAGCGAGATCACCTTCAGTGGAAGGTCGGCCAGGCCGAGGTACCAGGAGGCGCCGAGCGCGATCTGCGCGCCGCCGCTCCAGCCGATCAGGGTGACCGGCACCCCGCTCCCGAGCTGGTAGCCGTGCCGCAACAGCGACTTCAGGATCTCCTGCGCGGTGCCGATGTTGTAGGTCGGCCCGTACCGGCGATCCGCACAGACGAACAGCTGGATCGCGTTGCGCGCGTTCACCAGGAACGGCAGGAAGCTCGTCGGGTTGGCGATCCGGAGGGTTTCGATCCGCTTCCAGAGCCCGGCCAGGGGCCGCTGGGCGGTCAGGCCGCGGTTCGACACCGAGTACGGGAAGACGTCGTTGGCCACCGACCAGGTGGGGAGCCTTCGACGCAGCTCGTCGACGAGCGGTACCTCCTCCGGCGGCACGCTGGAGCCGTCGATCGCGCCGATCCCCGACAGGTAGATCACGAACTGCTCCGGCGGCGGGTCGGCTGCCGGGGTGCCGTACTCGGCCGCCATGTCCGCCAGCGTCTCGTGCGCCTCGTCGGCACCCTTGTCGCGCCACCAGCCCAGCGATTCCAGCGGCCCGAAGGTGAGCAGCAGGAACAGCACCACGATGACGATGACCAGCAGGTTGAGGATCATGCCTTCCCACCCCCCGCCCTGGGGAGCTCGAAGTCGAACTCGACCGGGGTGAACTGGTGGCCGGCTAGCAGGTCGCCGGCGGTGAGCATCGTCGGACGGCCGGTGACCAGTCGCCAGATCCACCTGCCCACCGCCGACATCGGACGGGCGAGCGCCCACGACAGCAGCTGCATCAGCGCCCACCCGACGAGGGTGATCAACAGGGCCGTCCAGCGGTCGACGGCGTAGAGCGTGGCCACGACCGCCCAGAGCGCCACGAGACCCCACGCCTGCAGGATCCTGGCGATGCCCGGCCCGAGGTAGGGGATCAGCTCGAAGAAGCCGAGGATCAACGGAGCGGTGGCCAGCAGCACCGCCTTGACCGCGATGTCGGCCTGGACGCGGTTGCCGGTGACCAGGTAGCCGACGACATCGATCGCCAGCGCCTGGACGGCGTAGAGCACGACCATCGAGACGCCGTTCATCAGCAGGCTGACACCGAACCGCCAGCCGCGCACCCGGTTGAGGAACAGCACGACGCTGTTGCCGAGCAGGGTCGAGGCGCCGGCGAGGACCGCGACCGTGACCGCCACTGCGGTCTGGTACGGCAGGGTGACGAACCACTGGCCGAGCGAGGTGTCGAGCGTCCACACCCCCCAGATCGCGTGGCCGACGTCGTTCAGGAATCCGAGGAAATCCTCCATCGGTGGCCTCCCTTGCAGCAGGGGCGGGAAACTCCAGCACGAGGCTAGCAGCGCTGTCCCCCGGCGTCGCCGGTTCCTCGCCGCGGATCGCGGCCGGGTGCCACGGTGCGGTGACCACATCGTGACCACTTCGTTCCCACATCGAGGAATTGCCGACCGGGCCGCCGGGGCATAGGTTGTCCAGGTTGTCCCCCCGTCCGCTATGGAAGCGGCCCCACAACCGGAGTCACCGATGAGCCTGCTGCGCACCAAGTCGATCGAGCAGTCGATCGCCGACACCGACGAACCCGAGTACCAGCTCAAGAAGTCGCTGACGGCTCTCGACCTGACCGTCTTCGGCGTCGGCGTCGTGATCGGCGCCGGCATCTTCACCCTCACCGGACGGGCGGCCCACAACGTCGCAGGGCCGGCGATCGTGATCAGCTTCGTGATCGCGGCCCTGGCCTGCGCCCTGGCGGCGATGTGCTACGCGGAGTTCGCGTCCACCGTCCCGGTGTCGGGCTCGGCCTACACGTTCTCCTACGCCTCGCTGGGCGAGATCTTCGCCTGGATCATCGGCTGGGACCTGATCCTGGAGATGTTCCTCGGCGCCTCGGTGGTCGCGCAGGGGTGGAGCGCCTACCTCGGGGTCTTCCTGGAGAAGCTGGGGCTGGTCCTGCCGGCGGCGATCAGCTACGGCGGCGTGGTCAACCTGCCGGCGATCGTCCTCGTCCTCGGCCTCGGCGTCCTGGTCACGGTCGGGATCAAGGAGTCGCTGCGGGTGAACCTGGCCCTGGTGGCACTCAAGCTCTTCATCGTGCTGTTCGTGATCGTGGCCGGCATCGGGTTCATCAACCCCGCCAACTACGATCCGTTCGTCCCGCCCGCCGCCCCGACCGAGGGAGCCGCCTCGGTGTGGACGCAGCCGCTGCTGCAGTTCTTCAGCGGCGCGGCCCCGACCGCCTTCGGGGTCGGCGGCGTCCTCGCCGGCGCCGCCCTTGTGTTCTTCGCCTACATCGGCTTCGACGTCGTCGCCACCACCGCCGAGGAGACCAAGAACCCGCAGCGCGACATGCCGATCGGCATCATCGCCTCGCTGGCGATCTGCACCGTCCTCTACTGCGCGGTCGCCCTTGTCGTGACCGGCATGGTCCCCTACGACCAGCTCGACCCGGCGGCGGCACTCGCCAACGCCTTCACCGCGCACGGCCAGTCC
>JAVHXR010000108.1 GCA_031119515.1 Propionicimonas sp. | reverse complement strand
GCCATGCACAGCTTGACCTCGAAGGCGAGCGACCCGTAGATGGCCGAGGTGCGGGTGCTGCCGAGGGCATCGATCAAGGAGGTGTGGAACCGCATGTCGGGGTTCACGATGTCGTACTCGCCGTGGCGCCAGAGCGCCTCGATCTCGGCATTCGCCGCCCTGGCCTCGGGCGACACCGTGCGTGCCTCGGCCAGCCGCCGCAGCACCTCCGCCTCGAGGTAGGCACGGGTCCGGTAGATGTCGCGGACGTCGTCAGGGCCGAGCTCGACGACGCGGGCGGTCTTGTGGGTCTTGCGGACCACCACCTTGTCGTTCACCAGCCGCTCGATGGCCGCCTTGGCGGTCGCCCGGGCCACGTCGTAGCGCGCGGCCACGAGGGCCTCGGTGAGGGGTGCACCCGGTTCGAGTTCACGGCTGAGCACCTGGGCCTTCAGGTCCTCCACGACCGCATCCACCACCGAGGTGATGATCAGATTGCGTACCACCGACCGTCCTTGCCTGTGCTGCTGCCACGAGTCTAGTGGGACTTTCCTGACAAAAACACTTGCGGAGCATGTCTACTTGTCCGACAATCTCACTTGTCGGTCAATCTCAATGAGGAGAGCCATCTCATGCCCGTGTTCCAGCAGCCGCTGGCCCCGATCGGGGGAAGCCTCGCCCTGTCGGCCCTCGTCGCGGCCATTCCGCTCGCCCTGCTGTTCGTCCTGCTCGGCGTCTTCAAGGTGAAGGCGTGGCTGGCCGCCCTGATCGGCCTCGCCGTCTCGATCCTGATCGCCATCGTGGGCTGGCAGATGCCCACCCTGATGACGTTCGCAGCCACCGCGGAAGGTGCGTTCTACGGCGCCTTCCCGATCATGTGGATCCTGCTGAACGCGATCTGGGTCTACCAGCTCTCAGTCATCACCGGCTGGTTCGAGCAGCTCGGCCAGCTGATCCGCTCGATCTCCGACGACCAGCGCATCCTGGCGATCCTGATCGCCTTCTGTTTCGGCGCCCTGATGGAGGCCCTCGCCGGCTTCGGCGCCCCGGTCGCGATCTCCGCCGCCATGCTGATGGCCGCCGGCATGAAGCCGCTGAAGTCCGCCGTCGTCTCGCTGCTCGCCAACACCGCACCCGTCGCCTTCGGCGCGATGGGCGCGCCGATCATCGCCCTCTCCAGCGTCACCGGGATCGACATCCACGTGCTCTCGCAGATGACCGGACGCCAGACCCCGTTCGTCGCCTTCATCGTCCCGCTCGTCCTGGTGTTCCTGGTCGACGGAGTCCGCGGCGTCAAGCAGACCTGGCCGGTCGCCCTGGTCGCAGGCTTCGTGTTCGGCGTCTCCCAGTTCATCACCGCGAACTACATCACCGTCGAGATCACCGACGTCATCGCGTCCCTGGTCACGATCGCGGTCGTGCTGATCATGCTGCGGTTCTGGAAGCCTTCCAACCCGTTGCCGCTGGAGCACTCCACGCTCGAGGAGACCGACTCCGCCAAGGCCGGCGGCGGCAAGCTCCCGCACTACCCCGAGATCACCGCCACCGGCGGGAAGCGGGTCTGGGGCGCGATCGCCCCGTACGCGATCATCGTCGCGGTCTTCTCGGTCAGCCAGATCCCGGCCGTCAAGGCGTTCATGCTCAGCATCGGCCAGATCAAGTTCCCGTGGCCCGGCCTGGCGATCTTCGGAGCCGACGGCAAGCCGTCCTCGCTGGTCGTCAACGCCGCGGGCAACCCGATCACCACCACGATCTTCACCCTCGACCACCTGCGTGCCACCGGCACCCTGTTGCTGCTGTCCGGCATCATCACCTGCCTGGTGTACAAGATCCGTCCGGGCGACGCCGTCCGTGCCTACGGCAGCACCCTGAAGCAGCTCCGGTTCACGATCGTCACGGTGCTGGCGGTGCTCGCCCTCGCCTACGTCATGAACCTCTCCGGCCAGACCGCCTCGCTCGGCATCGCGCTGGCGTCGGTGGGCTCGATGTTCGCCCTGATGTCGCCGATCCTCGGCTGGATCGGCGTGGCGATCACCGGCTCCGACACCTCGGCGAACTCGTTGTTCGGCCTCCTGCAGGTCACCGCCGCCGAGCAGGCAGGGCTCAGCCCCGTCCTGATGGCGGCCAGCAACTCCTCCGGCGGCGTGATGGGCAAGATGGTCTCGCCGCAGAACCTGGCAGTCGCGGCGGCGGCGGTCGGGATGATGAACAAGGAAGGCGACATCTTCCGCAAGGTCGTGCTCTGGAGCCTCGGCCTGCTCGCCTACTTCACGGTGCTGGTCCTGCTCCAGACCGGGCCGCTGGCCTGGATGGTCCCGGTGGTGCCCGCGCCGTGACCGCAACGGTAGCGTCGATGGAATCCCTCACCACCCTGCTCGCGGGGTGCGTGGGGGAACCCGGCCAGATCCGCACCGGCGAGCTCGACCGCCGGGCGCTGGCCCATGACGCCTCGCACTTCCTGCTCCTGCCGACCGCCATCGTCGCCCCCCGGGACGCAGACGAGGTGGCGCGCCTGTTGCGCGCCACCTCGGCGGCCGGGATCGGGCTGACCTTCCGCTCCGGCGGGACCAGCCTGTCCGGCCAGGGCTGCACCGACCAGGTACTGGCCGACGTCCGGCGCCACTTCCAGGGCGTCGAGGTGCTCGACGACGGCGCGCGCGTCCGGGTCCAGCCCGGCGTGACGGTCAAGCAGCTGAACGCCCACCTCGCTCGGCACGGTCGCAAGCTCGGCCCGGACCCGGCCAGCGAGGCGGCGTGCACGATCGGCGGCGTCGTCGCCAACAACTCCTCCGGCATGGCCTGCGGGACGGTCGAGAACAGCTACCGGACGCTGGAGTCGGTGGTGGCGGTGCTGCCGTCCGGCACCGTGATCGACACCGGTGCCTCCGACGCCGACCAGAAGCTGCGCGCCCTCGAGCCGGCGCTGTACGAGGGGCTGCTCAAGCTCCGCGAGCGGGTGCTCGCCAACCCGGCCTCGCTGGCGAAGATCGCCCAGCAGTTCTCGATGAAGAACACGATGGGCTACGGGATCAACGCCCTGGTCGACTACGCCACCCCCGCCGAGATCCTCACCCACCTGATCGTGGGCAGCGAGGGCACGCTCGCGTTCGTCGCCTCGGCCACCTTCCGCACCATCCCGCTGCGCACCCACATCAACACCGCGCTGGTGGTGTTCGACGACCTGTACGCCGCCAACCAGGCACTTCCGGGGCTGGTGGCCACCGGCGCCGCGACCCTGGAGTTGATGGACGCGACCTCGCTGCGGGTCGGCCAGGCCTTCCCCGACACCCCGGCGATGATCAAGGCGCTGACCGTCGACAAGCAGGCCGCGCTGCTGCTGGAGTACCAGGCGACCAGCCGGGAAGAGCTCGAACACCTCGTGCAGGGCGCCCGACCCACCCTCGACCGGCTGCCGGTCGGCGGGCCGGTCGAACTGGCCGACGATCCCGCGCTGCGCGCAGAGCTGTGGAAGCTGCGCAAGGGCCTGTACACCTCCGTCGCCGGCGCCCGCCGCAGTGGCACCACCGCCCTGCTCGAGGACGTCGTGGTGCCGGTGGAGAAGCTGGCCGACACCTGTGTCGAGCTGGCGGTGCTGTTCGACCGCTACGCCTACGCCGACTCGGTGATCTTCGGCCACGCCAAGGACGGCAACATCCACTTCATGCTCACCGACCGGTTCGAGACCGACGAGCAGATGCAGCGCTACATCGACTTCACCGAGGACATGGTGGACGTCGTGCTGGCAAACGACGGCTCGCTCAAGGCCGAGCACGGCACCGGCCGGGTGATGGCGCCGTACGTCCGGCGCCAGTACGGCGACGAGCTGTACCAGGTGATGACCGAGATCAAGCGGCTGTTCGACCCCAACGGCCTGCTCAACCCCGGCGTCGTGATCAGCGACGACCCGGAGGTGCACCTGAAGCACATCAAGCTGCCGCCGTCCATCGACAAGGAGGTGGACCGCTGCGTCGAGTGCGGCTACTGCGAGCCGGTGTGCCCGTCCCGCAGCCTCACCCTCACCCCCCGGCAGCGGATCGCGCTGCGGCGCGAGATCGCGAACGCTGAGCTCGCCGGCGACCATGCCCTGGTCGCCCGGCTGGAGAAGGAGTACGAGTACCAGGCGGTGCACACCTGCGCGGTGGACGGGATGTGCGGAACGGCCTGCCCGGTGCTGATCAACACCGGCCTGCTGGTCAAGAAGTTCCGGCGGGAGAAGACCACGCCGGCGGCCACCAAGGCGGTGTGGACGACCCTGTCGAAGCACTGGAAGGGCACGACCGGGACCTTCTCCACCGTGATGAACCTGACCGACGCCCTGCCTGACCCGCTGGGCTCGGCGCTGATCGGCGTCGACAAGGCGGCGCGCGCCGTCCTGGGGACCGACAACATCCCGTTGTGGTCGAAGGAGCTACCCGGTGGCGGCGCGCCCCGGCGCCGGCCGAAGCCGCAGGCGGAGCCGACAGCGGTCTACCTGCCCGCGTGCGTGAACGTGATGTTCGGCCCGCTGGAAGGCCCCGGGGTTCAGGTGAGCTTCGAGGCGCTGTGCGCGAAGGCCGGACTGACGCTGCTCGTCCCCGAGGAGATCGAGTCGCTGTGCTGCGGCACGCCGTGGTCGAGCAAGGGCATCCCGGACGGCTACGAGGCGATGAAGGCCAGGGTGCTGCCGGCGATCCGGCGGGCGACCGACAACGGCCGGCTCCCGGTGGTGTGCGACGCCTCCTCGTGCACCGAGGGGTTCAAGCACATGATCGAGACCGATCCCGACCTCCACGTCACGATGATCGACTCGGTCGCGTTCGTCGCCACGCACGTCCTGCCGATCCTCGGCGAGTACCGCAAGCTCGACTCCCTCACGATCCACCCGACCTGCTCGTCCACGCAGATGGGCCTGAACCCTGCCTTGGTGACGGTCGCGCAGGCGGTGGCCGAGAAGGTGAATGTCCCGCTCGACTGGGGGTGCTGTGCCTTCGCGGGTGACCGCGGGATGCTGCATCCGGAGTTGACGGCCGCCGCCACCGCCCCCGAGGCGGCGGAGGTGGCCAGGCTCGACGCCCAGGCGCACGCCAGCTGCAACCGAACCTGCGAGCTGGGAATGACCCGTGCGACCGGGAAGCCCTACCGGCACGTCCTCGAACTGTTGGCGGAACAGGCCGGGGTCGACACGCCGTAGGACGCGGCGGCGCGCGGGGGAAGCGGCAGGCGGCAACCGGGTCCGATCCCCCGCGCAGCCGCGGTCAGCCGAGCAGGACGCGCTCGCCGAGCGCGGGCACGATGGCGGGGACGCCGAGCGACCGGGTGACCGCCGCGGCGAACCCGCGCGAGGTCTCGGGACCGCCGTGGACCGCGAACACCTGCCGCGGCCGAGGGTTGAGCCCGCCCAGCCACTCCAGCAGGTCGGAGCGGTCGCCGTGGACGGAGAACCCGTCGTCGCGCAGCACCTCGGCGCGCACCGGCACGTACCGGCCGTGCATCTTGAGGTGCCGGGCACCCTCAAGCAGGGCGCGGCCACGGGTGCCCTCGCCCTGATAGCCCACCAGGACGACGGCGTGGCGGTGGTCGGGGAGCATGTGCTCCAGGTGGTGCAGCACCCGCCCCCCGGTCGCCATCCCCGACGAGGCGATGATCACGCAGGGGTGGACCGGGTCGTTCAGCCGGATCGACTCCTCGGTCGTCCGCACCTCGCGCAGCTGCGGCAGGTCGACGAAATGGGCGGGGTCGAGGTCCGGGCGCAACTCGTCGCGGAAGGCCGGGTCGCGGTACACCGCCAGCGCCGCCAGTGCCATTGGCGAGTTCACGAAGACCGGCAGGTCGGGGATCCGACCCGCCGCCATCAGTTCGCTGAGAGCCTTGAGCACGACCTCGGTACGGTCCACGGCGAACGCGGGGACGAGGACGGAGCCGCCCCGCCCGGCGGTCCGCCGGATCAGGTCGGCGAGGGCCTCGTGCCCCTCGCCCTCCGGCTCGGGATGCTCGCGATCGCCGTAGGTCGACTCCACCAGCACCGTGGCCGCGCCGGGCGGGATCTCCCGCGGCCGCAGCACCGGGTGCTCGCGGCGTCCCAGGTCGCCGGAGAACAGCACGTCCGCCCCGGGGGCCTGAAGCCGGATGCTTGCCGAACCGAGGATGTGCCCGGCGGGGGTGAAGCCGGCCAGGAGGCCGTCGCCGAGGTCGACCGGCTGGTGGTAGCCGACCTGCCGGAACAGCGGCAGCGTCGCCTCGGCGTCCGCCGTCGTGTACAGCGGCAGCGGGGGACGGTGGCGGGAGTAGCCGCGCTCGGCGGCGTGCTCGGCGTCCCGCTCGTTCAGGAAGGCCGAGTCCCGCAGCACGATCTCGGCCAGCCGCCGGGTGGCGGGGGTCGACCAGATCGCGCCGGCGAACCCCTGGCGGACCAGCCGCGGCAGGTAGCCGACGTGGTCGAGGTGGGCGTGGGTGACCAGCACGTCGCTGATGGACGCGGGCGGGACCGGGAACTCCGACCAGTTCAGCTCCCGCAGCCGCTTCTCGCCCTGGAACAAGCCGGCATCGACGAGGATCCGCCGTCCGGCGTACTCGAGGAGGTACTTCGACCCGGTGACGGTCCCGGCGCCGCCGAGGAAGCTCAGCCGGGTGGGCTGGGTCTGCGCCATGAGCCTACTGTGACCGATCCGGCGCCACCGCGACAGTCCCGGCGTGGCCGGGAGCAGCCTCAACCCCAGCGTGAGCAGTTCTCGTTCCGTTGGCTGACACCCGTTGACGGGCAGGTTTGGGGCCCCTAGCCTGCGGTGCAGTCCCGCCCCAGCGTGGCTACCTACGCGGGGAACCCCCGGCACCACCTCACGAAAGGTTGGGTAGCACCTTGTACCGCAGAATCCTGATCGCCACGGGCGTCCTCGCCCTGGCTGTTCCCGCCTACGCGTACGCGGCCCCCGGCGACGCGATCGACCGCTTCGAGAGAACGGGGTCCTCCGGCAGGATCGACTCCGACATCCGTCCCCGCAGCCTGGCCGCGGACACCACCGTCCAGGTCATGGTCGAGGTGAAGGGTGACCCTGTCGCGGTCGTCGAGGCCGAGCGGGGCAAGAAGCTGACCAGCAGCGAACGCAAGTCCGTCCGCGACAAGCTCCGCAAGACCCAGGACAAGGTCGCCAAGACGATCACCAGCCACGGTGGCAAGGTCAAGTCCAACATGCAGTCCGCCTACAACGGCATGCGGGTGCAGATCGCGAGCTCCCAGCTCGAGGCGGTCGCCGCTGCTCCCGATGTGGTGGCCATCCACGCGGTGCCGATCTACACCCTCGACAACGCGGTCTCGGTGCCCTACCTGGGCGTCCCGCAGGTGTGGGAGAGCACCGGCTACACCGGTGAGAACGTCAAAGTGGCGATCATCGACACCGGCATCGACTACACCCACGCCAACTTCGGCGGGCCGGGGACGGCGGCCGCCTACCAGGCGGCGCACGCCGCCGAGGCATCGCCGGCCGACCCGGCGCTGTTCGGCCCGGCCGCGCCGCGGATCAAGGGCGGCTGGGACTTCGTCGGCGACTCCTACGACGCCGACCCCGACAGCAGCACCTACCAGCCGGTGCCGCACCCCGATCCCAACCCGCTCGACTGCGACGGCCACGGCAGCCATGTCGCAGGCACGACAGGTGGCAACGGCGTCCTGTCCGACGGCACGACCTACGCCGGTCCGTACGACGCCTCGACCCCGACGCAGGACTGGCGGATCGGTCCGGGCGTCGCGCCCGAGGTCGATCTGTACGCCCTGCGGGTGTTCGGCTGCCAGGGCAGCACGGACATCACCACCGAGGCGATCGACTGGGCCGTGGCCAACGACATGGACGTGATCAACATGTCGCTCGGCTCCAGCTTCGGCCGGGCCGACGACCCGTCCGCGGTCGCGGCCACCAACGCCGTCGGTGCGGGCGTCGTCGTCGTCGCCTCTGCCGGCAACTCCGGTGGCAACCCCTACATCACCGGCTCGCCCGGCACCGGAGACGGTGTCATCGCGGTGTCGGCGGTGGATTCGACCGAGACCTTCCCCGGTGCGCTGATGAGCTTCAGCAACGGCACCAGCCTGAAGGCGATCAAGTCCAACAACGAGGCCCTGCCGGCCGGTCCGCTGAACGTCGTGGTGCTGTCCGGGGCGAACGCCCTGGGCTGCTCGTCGGCAGCGTTCACCGCCGCCGGCATCGTCCCCGGCGGCAACCAGCTGGCAGTGGTCA
>JAVHXR010000107.1 GCA_031119515.1 Propionicimonas sp. | reverse complement strand
AAGCCGAGGTCGTCGGGCAGCCGGACCAGGTTGGTGTCGGCCCGGTGGACGACGACCTGCTCGGCAAACGAGCCGTGGTGGGTGAACCCTGGCTGGGACTGGTCGGGACACACCTGGGCCTGCCCGGCCCGGCAGTACCCGCACCGGCCGCAGCCGTTCACGAAGGGGGCGGTCACCCGGTCGCCGACCGCGAAACCGGTCACCGCCGGGCCCACCGCGACGACGACGCCGGCGAACTCGTGGCCGGGGACGTGGGGCAGCGTGACCGGGTCGTGCCCGCGCCAGGCGTGCCAGTCCGACCGGCAGACCCCGGTGGCCCGCACCCCGATCACCGCGCCGTCGGGCGGGCAGGCGGGCTCGTCGAGGTCGATGGTCAGCAGCGGCCCACCGACCGCCTGGTAGCTCACAGCGCGCACGCTCTCGTTATACCGAAGCCGGCGACGGCGCGCAGCGCCTATCCGCAGCCGCGGGCGGTGGCGACCGGCCGGCTCCGGGGTTGGTAGGAGCCCCGCCGGTGCTCGGTCGCGAAGCCGAGTCGGTGGTAGAGATCGATCGCGGTCCGGTTGTCCGCCCACACCCCGAGCGAGACCCAGTCCGCCCCGCCGGCCAGACCGGCCCGGGTGGCGGCCGCGGTGAGCGCGCCGCCGTGGCCCCGCCCCCGCGCCGACGGGCGGACCCCGAGCCCGTGCAGGTGCCAGCTCGTCGAACCGGGGCGGGCACCGTCCCGCCGGCTCGCGCCGATCACGCCGAGCAGGCCGTCGGGTCCACGCACCCCCCACCAGCCCAGGTCGTCGTCGGCGCCCGGCCTCGCCCAGGTGCCGGGGTTGGCCTCGGCCAGGCAGTCCTCGATCGCACCCCGGTGCCGGGCCAGGTCGAGCCGCACCACCGGCAGGGTCGGTGCCGTCGGGGGCCGGGTCGCGACCATCCAGTCCCATCCCGGCAGTGGCTCGACGGCGAGGCGTGCGCAGCTGTCGGCGTCCAGCCGGGCCTCGCGGGGCAGGTCGAGCCAGCGCAGCGGGGCAGCGACCTCGCCGCGTTCGACCAGTCCTGCCAGCAGTCGTCCGCTCCCCGGTCCGTAGCCGGAGATGGACGGGCCGTCGGCAACCGCCGGCAGGAGGAGCAGGGCGTCGTCGTCCGCAACCACGCCCGCCCCGTCGAGCAGGGAGAGTTGCGAGCACAGCAGCCGGTCGGACCGCCAGCGCGCCGGCACCAGCGCGGTCGTCGGTCCGGTCGGGCGGGCTGCGGGCATGGCGGACTTCCTGGCTGGTCGGGGACGCCGAGCAGCCTAGCCCTGCCACCCGGGTGCCGGTCGCGCACGATTAGGTCCCGAACGCTGCGCGGTCGCCGCAGGAGCCTCCACAATGGCAACCGTGACTGAGCTCTCCACCGAGACCCTCGATGCCATCGCCCGGCGGTACTCCTGCCGTGCCTACCGTGACGAACCCGTCCCGCAGCAGACGCTGCGCGCGATCGCGGAAGCCGGGGCACGAGCGCCCAGCGCGGTGAACCGGCAGCCCTGGCGGCTGGTCGTGGTCTCCGACGGGGCCGTCGTCAGCGAACTCGGCGCCTCGGGGCTGGCGGCGCTCCGGGTGGCCGACGAGGCCGGGTACGCCCGGATCGCGAGCCGGGGTGGGGAACTGTTCTACGGGGCTCCGGCGATGATCGTGGTGGCGGCCGAGCCGCAGCCAGGCCTGCTGGCCGCCGACCTGGACGTCGGCATCGTCGCCTCCCACCTCGCGCTGGCGGCGACCTCTCTCGGGGTGAACTCCTGCATCTGCGGGCTGGGCAGGCTGGCCTTCGAGGGAGTCGAGGGCGAGGCCTGGAAGCGCCGCCTCGGCTTCCCGGCAGGGTTCGGCTGCGGGATCACGGTGCTGCTGGGGTACGCGGCCGCCGAGGGCGGTACCCCGCACCAGCCCGACTTCGCCAAGATCATCGAGGTGCCGGCGACCTGACCCGGCCGGGCCGGGTGGTGGCTCAGCGCCCGGTGAGCCAGCCGAGCCGGCTGCGCTGCGCCGGGGCGTCGTGGCCGGGGCAGCGCCGGTCCGCGGGGACGTTCCGCATCACCTGGTCGACATGCCGGCCGCAACCGGTCCAGGTCGTCTTGCCGCAGGTGGTGCAGCGCACGGGAGAGCACATCGTTCGATTCCTTCTCTTGGCGGGACGGGGTTCGGGTCAGGCGGGCTGGGGGACGGCGGCGCGGAGCACCTGGTCGGCGCCGGCCCCGAGGTGGGCCCGCAACGTGAGCAGGCCGCCGGAGAGGGTCGCCGAGTCCAGGCCGTGCCCAGCCAGGACGCGGTGGGCGAGGTAGGAGCGGAACCCTGACGCGCACAGCACCCGGATCGGGCGGCCGGCGGCGGCTTCCGCCACCTCCCCCAACCGGGCGCGCACCTCGGTGTGGGGGAGGTTCAGCGAGCCGGGCAGGTGGCCGGTGGCATACTCCTGCCGGGATCGGGTGTCGAGCACGAGGGTGCTTGCGAGCACCTCCTCGAGCTCCCACGGGTACCACAGGCTCGTGGTGCCGTCGAGCACGTTCTGGCCCACCATGCCGGCGAGGTTGACCGGGTCCTTGGCGCTGCCGTAGGGCGGGGAGTAGGCGAGGTCGAGGTCGATCAGGTCGGTGACGGCCAGCCGGCTGCGGAGCGCGGCGGCGAGGACGTCGATCCGCTTGTCGACCCCCTCGGCGCCGACCGCCTGGGCGCCGAGCAGCAGGCCGTCGCCGGCCCTGAAGTGCACCACGAGGTGCAGCGGGACGGCGCCGGGGAAGTAGCCGGCGTGCTGGCTGGGGTGCAGGTGGATCGTGTGGTGCTCGATCCCGCGGTCTGCCAGCACGGTGCGGTTCGCACCGGTGACCGCGGCCGTCAGGTCGCCGACCCTGACGATGGCTGTCCCGAGCGGGTGCGGGATCGGTTCGGCGGTACCGGGGCGGAGGATGTCGGCCGCGACCTGCCGTCCGGCGCGGTTGGCCGGGCCGGCCAGCGGGAACGGGCGTCGCAGTCCCGTGACCGCGCAGGTACTGGTGACCGCGTCGCCGACCGCCCAGATCCCGGGCAGGTTGGTGCGGCCGTGCTCGTCGACGACGATCGCCCCGCGCTCGCAGGCGATCCCCGCCGCCTCGAATGGGGCGGTGTCGGGACGGACCCCGACCGACAGCACCACCAGGTCCGCCTCGATCCGTTCGCCGTCGGCCAGCACCACCTGGTCGGCGGCCTCGCCGGGCTCGATCGCCGACGCGGCGACCTGCTCCCGCACGTCGACGCCGAGCCGCCCGAGCTCGTCACGGACGAGGGCTGCCAGCTCGGTCTCCAGTGGCGGCAGGACGTGCGTCCCGAGTTCGTCAATGGTCACCGCCTGTCGGGGCGGGGCCAGCGCCTGGGCGGCCTGGTGGCCGACGAACCCCGCCCCCAGCACCACCGCACGGCCGGCCGTCGACGCCGCGAGCTCGAGGCGTTGGGCGTCTCCGACGGTGCGCAGGGTGTGCACCCGCGGGGAGGCCAGCCCGGGGATGGCGGGCATGACCGGCTGGGCGCCGGGGGAGAGCACGAGGGCGTCGTAGCCGATGGTGTCGAGACCTCCCGGCGTCCGGACGGTCACCGTCCTGGCCAGCGGGTCGACGGACACCACGTCGTGCCGAACCCTGACATCAAGGTTCAGCGAGGCGCGCAGCGACTCGGGGGTCTGCACCAGGAGTTCGGAGGCGTCGGTGATCTCTCCACCGACGAAGTAGGGCAGGCCGCAGTTGGCGTAGGAGACGTGGTCGCCGCGGTCGAGGACGATGATCTCGACCGTCTCGTCCAGCCGGCGTGCCCTCGCGGCACAGCTCATGCCCCCGGCTACCCCACCCACGATGACGATGCGTCCAACTCCCGAAACCATGACTGGAATATACCCCGGGGGGTATCGGTCCGGTCAAATCGGACCCCTGCGGGCGGGGTCAGGTCACCGGGTGGTCGGCGCCCTGGATGTCGTCGATGTAGTCCTTGATCGTCGGCCGGCTGGTCAGCTTGTCGCGGAAGAACGTGTTGACGACGTTGATCACTCGCGTCCGGGCGCCCTCGACGGCAGCGCTGCGGGCCTCGCCGGTCTCCTGCTCCTCCAGCGCCTGGCGCAGCTCCAGCAAGGCGGACACGATCTCCACCTCGTCGTCGCCGTCCATCGTCATCACCACCTCGAGGAACAGCTGGTTGGACTGCTCCACGACCGCCGACCAGGGGATCCCCGAGCCCGGCTGGGCGGCGTTGTCCAGCGTCCCGATCAGCGACCAGACCTGGTAGAGCAGGGTCGTCGGCTGGTCGAACAGCTCCCGGACGAAGGCGGCGTCCAGGTAGCGTCCCGACAGCCGGAAGACGTTGTACATCCGCTTCGCGGCCTTGCCGTAGTTGAGGTGCTTGGTCAGGTACTTCGCCACCTCGGCCTCGAGTTGCTCGACGTAGTTGTCGAGGGCGTCCTCGGACACGTTGTCGACGATCCGGGTGAAGGCCGGCAGGTCGTCGGCGTCGAGGTAGACCTCCTGGAAGTAGGCGTCCAGGTAGCCGTCCAGCGGGGTGATCGACCCGTCCGGCGCCTCCCAGGTGACGTCGACGACGTTGCTCGCGTTCGACAGCTGGCGGCGCGCCGGATCGGTCACCACCCAGTCCAGCTTCACCCATCCCGGATCGAGCGCGGCGTCCTTCCACGCCACCGAGGTGGTCTCGCCGTCGGCGTCGACCAGGTCCCAGTGGCCGCGCCGGACGTCCTCGATCGTCCAGGTCATCGGGCTGCCGGCAGTGACCGGCTGGCCGTCGTGCCAGCCGTCGGCAGGCACCGAACCGAGCTTGGCCTCCAGGAACTGGTAGGTGGAGCCGCGGTGGAAGGCGAACACCTTCTCCCGCATCGTGCTCGCCAGCACCGCGCAGGCTTCCTCGCGCGTGGCCGCCCGGATGTTGTACCGCTCGAAGTAGTCGCAGTCGCCGGGGTAGCTCTGGATCTTGGACTGGGCTGCGGATCCGGACAGCGCCAGCGCGGCATCGGTGGTGCCGGCCGGCCCGGTCAGTTCGACGATCGCCCCGATCCGCCGGAACCGTTCGAGGTCGCGCGGGCTGAAGTCGAGCATCGACGCCCGGTGCCCGAAGGTGCCGCTGCCGACGTCGCTGACCACCTCCTCGGCGTCCTCGTCGGCGATCGCGCTGAGCCAGTCGGCGATCTCCCGCTCGTCCACCGCGATCCCGAGGCGGCGGGCCGAATCAGCCAGGTGGGCGATGTCCTCAGCAGCTGTCATGCCCCCACATTCTGGTGCTGCAGGATCGCTCGCAACAGGTCTGCCTGGTCCCGGGCGTCCTGCAAGGCGTTGTGGGAGAGCTCCGTAGTCTTGCCCAGCGTCGCGCCCAGCCTCCGGATGCTGGTCTGCGGCCAGGCCAGGCCGAGCGCTCCCAGCGCCACCGACTTGATGTCCACCGCGGCGTGCCCGAACGGGTTGCGGCCGAGGTAGCGGTGGAAGTAGTCGCAGACGAACATCCAGTCGAACCCGGCGTTGAAGCCGACGAACAACGGACGGCGTTCCGGCCCTGAGACCTCAGCGAGCCAGGCCTCGAAGGCCGCCATCGCCGCTGCCGGTTCGCTGCCCCGTTCGGCAAGGTCGGCGAGGCTCAGGCCGGAGACGGCCATCGCGGAGTCGACGGCGGCCGGGCCGACGGGCTTCAGTTCGATGCTGAACCCGACCGCGGGGTCGTCGTAGAGGCAGGCCCCGATCGAGAGCAGCGAGTAGCTTCCGGGGTTCGGGCCGGCCGCCTCGATGTCGACCGAGACCCAGCACTCCGCGGGCGCGGGGCCGGACCCGGCCGGGGTTGGGGAGGTGGTCACGTGGACTCCTTCTTCGCGAGCTGGCTCCGTCTTACCACCGGTGGGGTCACCGCGCCCGGAGCGGGCCCGGAACCGTGCCCGGCGAGCCGGTAACCCCGGCCGCGGGCTGACCGGTTTCATCTCACCGTCGGTTCGGCGACGCCCCTGCACTTGCCCGGGCGTGCATACGATGGGGGCCATGGGCCTGTGGAAGCGGCTGTACTCGCTGCTCGTCTTCCTCCTGGTCGCCGGTCTCGGAGGGATGCTGGCCGCCGGGCTGGCGATCCCTGCGGTGAGCCTTCTCACCGGGACCGGGACGGGCGCCGCCGCCGCCCTGCAGTCGCTCCCGGTGGAGATGGAGACGCCTCCGCTGGCGGAGCGGTCCCGGTTGCTGAACGCCGACGGCTCGGTCCTCACCTACTTCTACGACGAGAACCGGATCTACGTCGGCCTGGACAAGATCGCGCCGATCATGCTCAAGGCGCAGGTGGCGATCGAGGACCACCGGTTCTACGAGCACGGCCCGATCGACGTCCAGGGGACGCTGCGGGCCCTGGTGAGCACCTCCCAGGGCGTCACCCAGGGTGCCTCCAGCATCTCCCAGCAGTACGTCCGGCTGGTCCTGGTGAACTCGGCGGAGCGCTCCGGCGACCCGCTGGCGCGCGCCAAGGCGACCGAGAACACGGTGGCGCGCAAGATCCGTGAGCTCCGGTTCGCGACAGCGCTGGAGCGACGGTTCACCAAGGACCAGATCCTGGAGCGCTACCTCAACATCAGCTACTACGGCGACGGCGCTTACGGGGTGGAGGCGGCGGCGCGGCACTACTTCGGGGTGGCAGCCAAGGACCTCGACCTCGCCCAGGCGGCGATGCTGGCCGGGCTGGTCCGCAACCCTGTGACGACGAACCCCGTGCGCTACCCGCGGATCGCGGTGGAGCGCCGCAACAACGTCCTCGACCGGATGGTCGAACTGAACATCGTCACCGCGGCGGAGGCAGCCGAGGCGAAGGCGGTGTCCTTCGACAAGAAGAAGGTTCGCGAGTACAAGCTCGGCTGCGCCAACGCGGAGTTCCCGTTCATCTGCGACTACGCCTGGCGCACCCTGCTGCGGACCAAGAGCCTCGGCGAGAACGAGGAGGAGCGGCGCGACACCGTCCTGCGCGGCGGGCTGACGATCCAGACCCAGATCGACCCGAAGTCCCAGCGCAAGGCCGAGAAGACCATCCGGAACATGATCAGCGCCAAGGATCCGGTGGTGTCGGTGATCGTGATGCTCGAACCCGGCACCGGCCAGATCGTGGCGATGGCGCAGAACCGCACCAAGATGGGCAAGAAGAACGGCCAGACGTTCTACAACTACGCGGTCAACCACGCGATGGGGGGCGCCGACGGCTACCAGGGCGGCTCGACCTTCAAGGCCTTCGTCGCGGCGGCGGCGCTGGACAACGGGATGGGCGCCTACGGCAGGTTCAACGCCAAGGCGCGGATGAGCTTTGGCGGGGAGACCTTCAAGTCCTGCGACGGGCCGTTCGTCCAGAAGAAGTGGGACGTGGTGAATGCGAGCCGGTCGGGCGAGATGAACCTCTTCGACGGGGTGAAGAACTCGGTCAACACCTACTTCGCGCAGCTGATCCAGGCGGTCGGGGTCTGTGACGCGGTCAAGATGGCGAAGCTGCTCGGCCTCGAGATGTCGATGGGCAAGGACCTGGTCAAGACCTACCACGCGATCCCGTCCTTCACCCTCGGGGCGGTCGAGGTCACGCCGCTGTCGCTGGTCGAGGCCTACGCCACCTTCGCCAACCGCGGGGTGCACTGCGAGCCGGTGATCCTGAAGTCGATCAAGAACCGGGACGGCAGCAAGCGCGCGGTCCCGAGCGCGAACTGCAAGCAGGTGCTCTCCACCGGCGTCGCCGACGCGATGAACCGGATCTTCCAGGGTCCCTACAACGGCGGCACCGCCACCCGCGCCAAGGTGCCGGGGGTGCAGATGGCGGGCAAGACGGGCACCGTGCCGGACAACCGGGCGATCTGGACGATCGGCTACACCCCCGAGCTCGCGGCGGCCGCGATGATCTCCTACGACAGCAACCCGAAGTACCGCAAGTTCTGGGACCGCCGGCCGAGCTACCTGCGCAACACCCGGTTGCCCGCCTCCGGAACCTACCTGAGCGGCTTCTCCGGCGGCGACGCCGGCCAGCGGCTGCTCCGCCCGGCGTTCGCGACCGCGATCGACGACTACCCGAGGACCCGGTTCCACAACCCGCCGGAGTCGGTGCTGCGCGGGGAGTGGGTCTCGGTGCCCGGCTGCGACGGGATGAGCGTGGCGGGATGCCGGTCCGTGCTCCAGCGGGCCGGGTTCAGCAGCTACCTGGA
>JAVHXR010000106.1 GCA_031119515.1 Propionicimonas sp. | reverse complement strand
CCGAGCATCCTGAACTCCGACCTGTCGAACCTGGCACACGAGGTAGCCAGGATCCCGAGCGCCGACCTCGTCCACCTCGACGTGATGGACAACCGATTCGTCCCGAACCTGACCTTCGGCCTGCCCGTGGTGGAGAGCCTGCGTGCGCACACCGCGATGCCGATGGACCTCCACCTGATGATCGCGGAGGTGGACCGCTGGGCGCCGTCCTACGCGGAGGCGGGCTGCGAGTCGGTGACCTTCCACGTGGAGGCCTCCGACGACCCGCGCGAGCTGGCCAGGACGCTGCGCTCCCTCGGCGCCAGGGCCTCCATGGCGCTCAAGCCGGGTACGCCGATCGAGCCCTACGCCGACCTGCTGCCCGATCTCGACATGGTGCTGATCATGACCGTCGAGCCGGGCTTCGGCGGGCAGGCGTTCATGGCCGACATGATGCCGAAGGTGGCCAGGACCCGGGAGCTGGTCGCCGCGCTCGGCAAGGAGATCTGGGTGCAGGTCGACGGCGGGGTGTCCTCCGACACCCTCGAACAGTGCCTGGCGGCCGGCGCCGACACCTTCGTGGCCGGGTCGGCGGTCTACCGCGCCGACGACCCCGACGCGGTGGTGCAGGCGTTGCGGCAGCAGGCGCTCAGCCACGTCGGCTGAGCCGACCGGCTCACGACCGCCGGTTGCGCCGCCGGAGGTAGCGCTCGAACTCTGCGGCGATGGAGTCGCCGTTCGGCTGCGGCGTCTCCTCGTCGCGTCGTTCCTCCAGCGCCGAGATGTAGTTCGAGATGTCAGGGTCGTCGGCGACGAGCTCGTTGACCTGGAGTTCCCAGGAGTTGGCCGCCTCGGCGAGTCCTTCCGCCTCGAGGGGGGTGTTCAGGACGTCCTCCAGCCGGGCGAGCAGCGCCAGGGTCGCCTTCGGGTTGGGCGGCTCGGCGACGTAGTGCGGCACCGACGCCCACAGCGAGACGACCGGCATCCCGGCCTGGGTGCATTCGTGGCCGAGCACCCCGACGATCCCGGTCGGCCCCTCGTAGGTGGACAGGTCGAGCCCGAGTTCGGCGGCCAGCTCGGGGTTCGCCGCGGTGGCCGACACCGGGACCGGCCGGGAGTGCGGGGCGTCGGTCAACAGCGCGCCGAGCAGCACCACCAGCTCGGGCCGGACGGTCCGCAGCATCGAGAGCAGCCGGTTGGTGTACTCCCGCCAGCGGTAGTTCGGCTCCGGGCCGCCGATCAGTACCAGGTCGCGCTCCGGCAGCGGGGCGACCAGCACCTCTGTGGTGGGCCACTCCACGATCCGCTCGGTCGGCGACATCAGCCGCGAGGTCGGACGGTTGACCTGGAAGTCGTAGAAGTCCTCGGGGTCGAAGGAGAACTCGAGCCGGGCGTGGTAGGCCTCGGCGAGGTGGTCGATCACGCCACTGGCCGCGTCGCCGGCGTCGTTCCAGCCGCCGAACGCGGCCACCACCGCCGGATTGCGGAGGTCCCTGAGCCCCAGTCTTGCCATGGCCCCACTGTAATGCTCGCCCCGCAACCGGCCTCGTAGACTTCGCTGCATGACCCGTGACCTGCGCGCCGCCCTCGCTGACCGTGTCCTCGTGGCGGACGGCGCGATGGGCACGATGCTGCAGGAGTTCGATCTGTCACTGGCCGACTTCCAGGGGTACGAAGGCTGCAACGAGGTGCTGAACGTCACCCGGCCCGACGTCGTGACGGCGATCCACCGGGCCTACCTGGACGCCGGCGCGGACTGCGTCGAGACCAACACCTTCGGCGCGAACCTCGCCGCGCTGGGGGAGTACGACATTCCCGGCCGGATCGCGGAACTGGCTGGTGCCGGGGCCTCCCTGGCGCGCGCCGCGGCCGACTCGGCCGCCGCCGACGGCCGCACCAGGTTCGTGCTGGGCAGCATGGGCCCGGGCACCAAGCTGCCCAGCCTGGGGCACATCGGCTACGCCGCGCTGCGGGACGCCTACCAGGTCCAGGCCGAGGCGATGATCGCAGGCGGGGTGGACGCGTTCCAGATCGAGACCTGCCAGGACCTGCTGCAGACCAAGGCCGCGGTCGTCGGGGCGCACCGCGCCGCCCGGTTCCTCGGGGTCGACCTGCCGGTGCTGGTCAACGTCACGATCGAGACCACCGGGACGATGCTGCTCGGCAGCGAGATCGGCGCCGCCCTCACCGCGCTGGAGGGCCTGGGCATCGATGCGATCGGGCTGAACTGCGGCACCGGGCCGACCGAGATGAGCGAGCACCTGCGACACCTCTCGCGGCATGCCCGGATCCCGGTGGCGTGCATGCCGAACGCCGGACTGCCCGAGCTCACCGCAGACGGCGCCCGCTACCCGATGGGGCCGGACGCGTTCGTGGACTACGTCCGCCAGTACACCGGGGAGTTCGGCCTGGGGCTGGTCGGGGGGTGCTGCGGAACCACGCCGGCACACATCGCCCGGCTGGCGGAGGCGGTCGCCGCGGCCGCGCCCGCGGAGCGCTCGCCGTCGCACGTCGCGAGCATGTCCTCGCTGTACTCCGACGTCCCGCTGCGCCAGGACACCAGCTACCTTGTGATCGGCGAGCGCACCAACGCCAACGGCTCGAAGGCGTTCCGGGAGGCGATGCTCGCCGGACGCTGGGCCGACTGCGTCGACATCGCCAAGGAGCAGAGCCGCGACGGCGCCCACGTCCTCGACCTGTGCGTCGACTACGTCGGACGCGACGGGGTGGCCGACATGGCGGAGCTGGCCTCCCGGCTGGCCACGGCGGTCTCGCTGCCGGTCGTGCTGGACTCCACCGAGCCCGAGGTGCTGCGCGCCGGCCTGGAGCGGCTCGCCGGACGGTGCGCGATCAACTCCGTCAACTACGAGGACGGCGACGGTCCGGGTTCGCGGTTCGCGAAGGTGATGCCGCTGGTGAAGGAGCACGGCGCCGCGGTGGTCGCGCTGACCATCGACGAGGAGGGCCAGGCCCGCACCGCGGAGTGGAAGATCCGGGTCGCCGAGCGGCTGGTCGCCGACCTCACCGGGACCTGGGGGATGAGCGTCGACGACATCATCGTCGACTGCCTGACCTTCCCGATCGCGACCGGGCAGGAGGAGACGAGACGGGACGCCCTGGAGACGATCGAGGCGATCCGTGAGGTCACCCGTCGCTACCCGGGGATCCACACCACCCTCGGGGTCTCCAACGTCTCGTTCGGCCTCAACCCTGCGGCCCGGGTGGTGCTGAACTCTGTGTTCCTGCACGAATGCGTGCAGGCAGGGCTGGACTCGGCGATCGTGCACGCCGCCCGGATCGTCCCGATGGCGCGGATCCCGCAGGAACAGCGGGAGGTCGCCCTCGACCTGGTGTACGACCGGCGGAGCGAGGGCTACGACCCGTTGACGCGGTTCCTGGAGCTCTTCGAGGGCGTCACGACGGCCGACACCCGCGAGGCCCGTCGCGCCGAGCTGGCCGGGCTTCCGGTCGGGGAGCGGCTGGCCCGGCGGGTGGTCGACGGCGACGCCAACGGACTCGAGGCCGACCTGGACGAGGCGCTCGGCGACCGTCCCGCGCTGGAGATCATCGACGAGTACCTGCTGGGCGGCATGAAGACCGTCGGCGAGCTGTTCGGCTCCGGCCAGATGCAGCTGCCGTTCGTGCTCGCCTCCGCCGAGGTGATGAAGGCTGCGGTCCGCCATCTCGAACCGCACATCGACACCGCCGACGCCGCCGGGAAGGGCACGATCGTGCTGGCCACGGTGAAGGGCGACGTGCACGACATCGGCAAGAACCTGGTCGACATCATCCTCACCAACAACGGCTACACGGTGATCAACCTCGGCATCAAGCAGCCGGTCAGCTCGATCATCGAGGCCGCCCTCGCCCACAACGCGGACGCGATCGGGATGTCCGGCCTGCTGGTGAAGTCGACGGTGGTGATGAAGGACAACCTCGCCGAGCTGAACTCCCGCGGCCTGACCGGATATCCCGTCCTGCTCGGCGGCGCGGCGCTCACCCGGGCGTTCGTCGAGGAGGACCTCAACGAGCTCTACCAGGGGGAGGTCCGCTACGCCAGGGACGCCTTCGAGGGGTTGTCGCTGATGGAGGCCGTGATGGCGGTGAAGCGGGGCGAGCCGGGGGCCAGCCTGCCCGCCCCACGGCGGCGCCGGGTCACCGCCGCCACCCGCGCTCCCGCCGTGGTCGTGGCCGAGCCCGGGGTCCGCTCCGACGTGGCGCGCGGGATCGACGTGCCGACCCCGCCGTTCTGGGGCAGCCGGGTGGTGAAGGGGATCCAGCTCGCCGAGGTCGCCGACTGGCTCGACCACAGGGCGACCTTCATGGGCCAGTGGGGCCTGCGCGGAGTCCCGGGCGGGGCGAGCTACGACGACCTGGCGGAGAGCGAGGGCCTGCCGAGGCTGCGCCGCTGGCTGGACGAGATCTCCACCCGGGGCCTGGCGGAGTTCGCGGTGGTGCACGGCTACTGGCCCTGCCACAGCGAGGGCGACGACCTGGTCGTCGGCGACCCGTCCGACCCGGGACGCGAGCTCCACCGGTTCACCTTCCCGCGGCAGTCGCGGGAGCGCCGGCTCTGCCTGGCCGACTTCTTCCGGGACGCCGGGGAAGCCGCAGACCTCGGCCCCGACGTGATCGGCTTCCAGCTCGTCACGATGGGGGACGCGGTCTCCCGGGCGACGGCCGAGCTGTTCGCCGGCGACTCCTACCGGGACTACCTGGAGCTCCACGGGCTGTCGGTGCAGCTGACCGAGGCGCTGGCGGAGTACTGGCACGCCAGGGTCAGGGCGGAACTGGGTCTTGGCGGCGACGGTTCGCGCGAGGCGATGATCAGGGACCAGGCCTACCGTGGCTCGCGCTACTCGTTCGGCTACCCGGCCTGCCCCGACCTGGCGGATCGGGCGAAGCTGGTGGACCTGCTGCGCCCGGAGCGGATCGGCGTCGAGCTGTCCGAGGAGTTGCAGCTCCACCCGGAGCAGTCCACCGACGCGCTCGTCGTCCACCACCCGGAGGCGAAGTACTTCAATGCGCGTTGACCGACGCTGGCTGGCGGCGGCGCTCGCCGCGGTCCTGCTCGCCGGCTGCACCCCCGAGCAGCCCACGATCCCCAGCGAGACCGCTACCCCGTCGCCGAGCCCGACGCCCAGGGACTTCACGGTCTCCACCACCGGCCCGATCCGGACCACCGACCCGGCGCTGGCGCTGGGAGACACCGACGTGCTGATCGGCACCAACGTGTTCCAGCGGCTGATGCAGGTCCAGCCCGGCACTGGGGAACTGAAGCCGGACGCCGCGACCGACTGCATCTTCAGTTCCGAGACCGTCTACGAGTGCACGCTTCCCGCCGGCCTGGTGTTCCACAACGGCGACGAACTGACCTCCTCCGACGTCCGTTTCAGCATCCAGCGCGCGCTCCGGCTGGACGGCGGGGGGACCGCCGTCAGCCTGCTCGACAGCCTGGTGAGGATCACCACCCCCGACCCGCTGACGATCCGGTTCCACCTGGGGTACGCCGACAACCGGTTCGGGTACGCGCTGGCCAGCCTCGCGGCCTCGATCGTCGACGAGGAGACCTTCAACCCCGACACCGGCTTGTCGCTGGAGGAGGCGCCGATCGGCTCCGGGCCCTACCAGGTGGAGTCGATCGACCCCGAGGAGGTCGTCTTCACCCGCTTCGTCGACTACGCCGGGCCGCTGGTCGGCGTCCTGGAGCGGATCCGGCTCGAGCACCTGCCGGACTCTGTGGCGGCGGAGACGGCGATCCTCGACGGCACCACCGACCTGGTCTGGCGCAGCCTCGACCCACCCGCCGTGGAGCGGCTGGAGACCGAGATCACGGCCAGCGCCGACCAGGCCACCGCGCAGGGCTTCACCCGCTGGGCGCTGGACGGGACCCGGGTCACCCGGCTGGCCTGGACGCCGGAATCGACGCGACGAACAGACGCCACCCTCAGGGCCGGCGTCGCGCTGGCCCTGCAGCCGGACCGCACCCTGGCCTCGCTGGTGCCGATCGGCGTGGAGGGCTACCTCGCCTCCTTCCCGATCGGCGGACGCCCTGAGCTCCCCGAGATCAAGGGGAAGCGGATCACCCTGACGCTGCGCTACGACCCGTCCGCGCCCGGCCACGCCGATGTCGCGAGCCTGCTGCGGGCGCGGATCGAGGAGCTGGACAGGGTGAGCGTCCGGCTGGTCACCGAGGGTGGTGCCGACCTGGCCCTGACCGACTTCCCGGCCTGGGTGCCGATCGCCAGCGGCTGGCTGCAGAGCTACCTCGACGACCCGCTGCCCGGGAGCGCGGACAAGCTCGCCGAGCTGGACCAGCGGGCCCGGAGCACCTCCGGGGACGCCAAGCTCGTCGCGCTGGGCGAGCTGCAGAAGCAGGCGGCCGCCGATGCCACAGTGCTGCCCGTGTCGCAGTCGGATGGCGTCATGATGGTGGGGCGCGGGGTGAGCCTCGCGGGGCTGCCGTTCGGCAGCTCCGGACAACTCGGATTGTGGGGACTGCGGCATGGCTGAGCTGAGCGGGGTGCGCACCGGCGCCTTGGTGCCGGGAGAGCGCGTGGTGCTGACCGACCCCAAGGGCCGGCGGCACTCGATCCTGCTCGCCCCCGGCGGGGTGTTCCACACCACCAAGGGCGGGATCAGCCATGACCTCCTGCTCGGCGAGCCGGAGGGCGCGGTGGTCAGGTCGAGCGGAGGCGTCGCCTACACGGCCTTCCGTCCGCTGCTGGAGGAGTTCACCGTGACGATGCCGCGCGGCGCGACCGTGGTCTACCCCAAGGACGCCGCGCACATCCTGATGCAGAGCGACATCTTCCCGGGTGCACGGGTGCTGGAGGCCGGCGCGGGTTCGGGAGCGCTGAGCCTGCACCTGCTGCGGGCGATCGGCTCGGGAGGAAGGCTCTACTCCTACGAACGGCGTCCGGACTTCGCCCAGATCGCCCGCCGGAACGTCGAGACCTTCTTCGGCGGCCCGCACCCGGCCTGGGAACTGCGCGAGGGCGACCTGCTGGAGGCGATCGGGCCGGAGCCGGTCGACCGGGCGGTGCTGGACATGCTGGCTCCATGGGACTGCGTCGAGGCGGTCGGGGAGGTGCTCGAGCCGGGCGGGATCCTGTGCTGCTACGTCGCGACGACCACCCAGCTCGGCCGGACGATGGACACCCTCCGCGTCCACGGCGGCTTCACCGAACCGGTCGCCAGGGAGTACTCGGCCCGGGAGTGGCATGCCGAGGGGCTGGCGATCCGTCCCGGCCACGGCACCTCCGGCCACACCGGCTTCCTGATCTTCGTCCGCCGGCTCGCCCACGGCACCACGGCACCGCTGCGCCGGCGCCGTCCGGCACCCGGGGCCTACGGCCCCGACTACACCGGCCCGCGGCCGGCCGGGGTGGCCAGCCAGCCGGCGGAGGAGTGAGATGGACGACGTCGAGCAACTCCGGCGCTCCCGCGAACTCGCCGAGCGACGGCTGGCCGACGCCCGGGCGGACGCCAGGGCACTCGCGCAGCAGAACGAGAAGCTGAACACCACCCTGGCCCAGGCCAGGGAGTCACTGCTGACGCTGCGTACCCAGCTGGAGGAGCTCGCCAGCCCGCCGAGCAGCTTCGGGACGGTGCTCGCCGCAGCCGCGGACACCGCGGACGTCAGCACCGCCGGCAGGGTGCTGCGCTGCCGGGTCAGCCCTGACGTCGATGCCGCGCAGCTGCGGCCGGGGAGCCGGGTGCTGCTGAACGAGGCGATGATGGTGGTCGCGACGGCCGTGCCCGAGCGCACCGGCGACACCGTCCGGCTGCGCGAGGTGCTCCCGCAGGGCCGCCTCCTGGTCGCGACGGCCGCCGGCGACGACGCCCTGCTGCTGCCGGCGGCCTCGCTGGAGGGCGTCGAGCTCACCCCCGGGCAGACCCTGCTGGCCGACCGCCGCGCCGGCCTCGCCCTGGAGGTGGTGGAGCGGACCGACGTCACCGAGCTCACCCTGGAAGAGGTGCCCGACGTCACCTACGCCGACATCGGCGGGCTGACCTCGCAGATCGAGCAGATCCGGGACGCTGTCGAGCTGCCGTTCCGGCACCGCGAACTCTTCGACGAGTTCCGGCTCAAGGCGCCCAAAGGGGTGCTGCTGTACGGTCCGCCCGGGTGCGGCAAGACCATGATCGCCAAGGCGGTGGCGAACGCCGCCGGCAGCCACTTCCTCAACATCAAGGGCCCCGAGCTGCTCAACAAGTACGTCGGCGAGACCGAGCGCCACATCCGCCTGGTCTTCC
>JAVHXR010000105.1 GCA_031119515.1 Propionicimonas sp. | reverse complement strand
GTCTACGTCACCCCGGTCGTGCGCAAGATCGCGGCCGCCAACCAGGTCGACCTCGCCACCCTGATCGGTACCGGCGTCGGCGGCAGGATCCGCAAGCAGGATGTCCTGGCTGCAGCGGAGTCACGGAAGGCCGAGGAGGAGGCCGCTGCTGCTGCCGCTGCCGCGGCAGCCGCCCGTCCGGCGACCCCGGCGCCCGCCGCCCCGGCCCCCACTGCTTCGGCACCGGCGGCCGACGGCTCCAAGCGTGGCACCACCGAGAAGATGACGCGGCTGCGCGCCACCATCGCGCGCCGGATGGTCGAGTCGCTGCAGGTCGCAGCCCAGCTCACCGCGACCGTCGAGGTCGACCTCACCACCATCTCCCGGCTGCGGTCGAAGGTGAAGGACGACTTCAAGGCCCGTGAGGGCGCGACACTGAGCTACCTGCCGTTCATCGCCAAGGTCACCACCGAGGCGCTGAAGCAGTTCCCCAAGGTGAACGCGACCATCGACACCGATGCGGGCTCGATCACCTACGCCGACGCCGAGCACCTCGGCATCGCCGTCGACACCGACAAGGGCCTGCTGGTCCCGGTGATCAGGAACGCCGGCGACCTGTCGGTGACCGGGCTCGCCAAGAACATCGCGGACCTCGCCGCCCGCACCCGCTCGAACAAGGTCACCCCGGACGAGCTCTCCGGCGGCACGTTCACCATCACCAACTACGGCTCCGCCGGCACCCTGATGGACACCCCGATCATCAACCAGCCGCAGGTGGCGATCCTCGGCACCGGCGCGCTGGTGCGGCGTCCGATGGTGGTCAAGGACCCCAACCTCGGCGAGATCATCGCGATCCGGGACATGATGTACCTGTCGATGACCTACGACCACCGCCTGGTGGACGGGGCGGACGCGGCCCGCTTCCTGAGCTTCGTCAAGGCCCGCCTCGAGGAGGGCGACTTCGGAGCCGAGTTCGGCCTGTGACGGCACTCCCCCTCGACGAGGCGTCCCCGGCCCCTGTGGCCGGGGAGGCCGCTGTCGCGAGGGCGGGCCGTGGGGTCGATCCCCGACCGGTCGGTTTCAGCTACGTCGGGATCGCCGACACCCCGCCCGGACTGACCGACTACAACGACGGCTGGGAGCTGCAGCGCCGGGTGCACGCCCGGGTGTCCGCCGGCGAGCTGGGCCCGCAGGTGCTGTACGTGGAGCACCCGCCGGTCTACACCGCCGGACGGCG
Organism: Propionicimonas sp.; assembly: GCA_031119515.1. Classification (GTDB taxonomy): domain Bacteria; phylum Actinomycetota; class Actinomycetes; order Propionibacteriales; family Propionibacteriaceae; genus Propionicimonas. The sequence goes on along the minus strand of JAVHXR010000105.1, from coordinate 7,055 downwards.
AACCGAGCCGCACGAGCGTCCCCTCGACGGCACGCCGGTCGTCGACGTCGACCGCGGCGGCAAGATCACCTACCACGGTCCGGGCCAGCTGGTCGGGTACCCGATCGTCTTCCTGCCGCGCGGGATCGGGGTCGTCGACTATGTCCGCCGGGTCGAGGAGGCGCTGATCCGGCTGCTGGCGGGGTACGGGATCGGTACCGGGCGGGTGCCCGGCCGCACCGGCGTCTGGCTGGCCGCCGACGCGGATCGTCCCGAGCGCAAGATCGCCGCGATCGGGATCCGGGTCGCCCACCAGACCACGATGCACGGCTTCGCGCTGAACGTGACCAGCAACCTGGCCGACTTCGGCCGGATCGTGCCCTGCGGGATCAGCGACGCCGGGGTCACCTCGCTGGCCGACGAACTGGACGGCCCGCCTCCCACCCTGGTGGAGGTCGGCCGGCGCCTCGAGCCGCTGCTGGCCGAGCTCCTGGCCTTCCAGCCGTACACCCCGTCCCCGGACCTGGCCGGCCGCGCGCCCGCCGTCCCGGTGACCCTCGGCCTCACCCTGTAGCGCGGAGCCGCGACCGCCGGACGGGTGTGTCCCTGTGAACCGGTTTCGGAACCGTCCCCGCGAACCAGGGCCGGGCTGACTCACGGGGACGGTTCCGAAACCGGTTCACGGGGACGGACCTCAACGGCGGACGGCGGTGCGACCCACCCCCTCGCGGACAGGTACGATTGGCCGGTGACCGACACCCAGCCGCGACGGCTCCTCCGCCTGGAGGTCCGCAACGCGGCGACGCCGATCGAGCGCAAGCCATCCTGGATCAAGACCACCGCGACGATGGGGCCGGACTACCGCGAGTTGCAGCAGTTGGTGAAGGACGAAGGCCTGCACACCGTCTGCCAGGAGGCGGGCTGTCCGAACATCTTCGAGTGCTGGCAGGACCGCGAGGCCACCTTCCTGATCGGTGGCGACTCCTGCACCCGCAGGTGCGACTTCTGCCAGATCGAGTCCCGCAAGCCGTCCGGCTACGACACCGGCGAGCCGCTGCGGGTGGCCGAATCCGTACGCACCATGGGCCTGCGGTACGCCACCGTCACCGGCGTCTGTCGCGACGACCTGGCAGACGAGGGCATCTGGCTGTACTCCGAGACGATCCGCAAGATCCACGAGCTGAACCCCGGCGTCGGTGTCGAGATGCTGGCCCCCGACTTCTCCGGCCGCGACGAACTGCTGCAGCAGCTGTTCGAGACCCGCCCGGAGGTCTTCGCCCACAACATCGAGACGGTGCCGCGGATCTTCCGGCGGATCCGCCCCGGCTTCAGCTACACCCGGTCGCTGGAGGTGCTCACCAGGTCGCGGACGTTCGGTCTGGTCACCAAGTCGAACCTGATCCTCGGGATGGGCGAGACCCGCGAGGAGATCTCCGCCGCGCTGCAGGACCTGTACGACGCCGGCACCGAACTGGTGACGATCACGCAGTACCTGCGGCCCACCGTCCACCACCACCCGATCGACCGCTGGGTCACCCCGCAGGAGTTCGACGAGCTGGCCGACGAGGCCCGCGAGATCGGCTTCACCGGCGTCCTCAGCGGGCCGCTGGTGCGGTCCTCGTACCGTGCCGGACGGCTCTACCGACAAGCCCTGGAGACCCGCCGGCAGCGGGCAGGGGAAGAGCACGAAACCCGGAGCGCATAGATGGCGAGCGAGAAGGCCAAGGAGCTGGCCGCCAAGCAGAAGGCCGAAGTCAAGGCGGCCAAGCTGGCGAAGAAGACCTCCACCAACCCCAAGGACTGGGGCTGGTTCAAACAGGTCACCGAGACCTACAAGATGACGGTCGAGGCCGACCCGCAGGCGCAGTGGATCCTGCTCGGCGCGGGTGTCGGCGTCGCCGTCCTGGTCAGCCTGGTGGGCATCTTCCTGCCGCCGTGGTGGATGTGGCTGATCACCGGCATCCTGGCCGGTCTTGTCACCGCGCTCTACGTCCTGCTGAACCGGGCCAAGAAGTCCACCTACAAGCGGTACGCAGGCAAGCCCGGGTCGGCAGAGGTCGCCTTCACCATGCTCGACAAGAAGAAGTACGAGTACACCGCGGGGATCACGGCCACCAAGCAGCTGGACATCGTCCACCGCGTGGTCGGGCCCTCGGGCATCGTCCTGGTGGGCGAGGGCTCCCCCGCCCGGTTGCGCGCGGTGATCGGCTCCGAGGCCAAGAAGCACGAGCAGGTCGCGTACGGCGTCCCCGTGTCCACCGTCCTGATGGGTGACGGGGAGGGCCAGGTCCCGCTCGACAAGCTGGCCGACCACCTGAAGAAGATGCCGAAGTCGATCAAGCCGGTGCAGCTCACCGAGGTGAAGCAGCGGCTCCGGGCCCTCGACGCGGTGCGTCCCCGGGTTCCGATGCCGAAGGGGCCGATGCCGAGCCCGAAGGGCCTCAACCGCGCGATGCGCGGCCGCTGAGGTTGGCGAACCTGGTCAACGCCGAACGGATCTCGATCGCGTTCGGCACCCGGATCCTGCTCGACGAGGTCAGCCTTGGGCTGTCCTCGGGTGACGTCGTCGGCGTCGTCGGACGCAACGGGTCCGGCAAGTCGACCCTGCTCGACCTGCTGACCGGACGCCGCGAGCCGGACGCCGGCCAGGTGATCAGCACCGGCTCGGTCTCGATCGGGCACCTCGGCCAGGACGAGGCGTTCGCGGCCGGCGCGAGCATCCGGGACGTCATCGTCGCCGGAGCCCCCGACCATGTCTGGGCGGCCGAGGAGTCGAGCCGATCCCTGGTCACCCAGCTGCTCGCCGGATTGTCCCTCGACTCACCGGTCGCCAGCCTCAGCGGCGGCGAGCGCCGTCGGGTGAGCCTGGTGGCGCTCATGCTCGGCGGCCACGACCTCCTGGTACTCGACGAGCCCACCAACCACCTCGACGTCGAGGCGGTCGCCTGGCTGGCCGACCACCTGGGTGGGCTGCGGGCCCGTGGCACAGCGATGCTGGTGGTCAGCCACGACCGCTGGTTCCTGGACGCGATCTGCACCCGGATGTGGGAGGTGCACGACGCTGTCGTCGACTCCTACGACGGCGGCTACGCCGCGTACGTCCTGGCCAGGGCTGAGCGCTCCCGCCAGGCCGCCGCGAACGAGGCCAGGCGGCAGAACCTGATCCGCAAGGAACTCGCCTGGCTGCGCCGCGGCGCGCCGGCCCGCACCTCGAAGCCGAAGTTCCGGATCGCCGCCGCCAACTCGCTGATCGCCGACGTCCCCGAACCCCGCGACCGGCTCGGGCTGCGGGAGTTTTCGCTGGCGCGGCTCGGCAAGGACGTCTTCGACCTGCACGACGTCAGCTACGCGGTGGGCGGCGAGGACGGTTCCCCTGCGCTCCACACCGCCGGGGTCCCGCAGGCGACCGTCCCCGAGACCGGAGCACGAACGCTGCTGTCGCACCTGGACTGGTCGATCGGCCCGGGCGACCGGATCGGCCTGATCGGGGTCAACGGCGCCGGGAAGACCACCCTGCTGCGACTGCTGACAGGCGATCTGGAGCCCCAGTCCGGCCGGGTCAAGCAGGGGCGGACGCTGCGGATCGGCCACCTCTCCCAGGCCGTCGGCGAACTCGACGACACCGAGCGGGTGCTGGACAGCGTGGACCGGTTGAAGCGGCAGACCAGGCTCGCCACCGGCCGGGAGGCTTCCGCCTCGTCGCTGCTGGAGGAGTTCGGCTTCACCGGCGAGCGGCTGGTGACCCGGATCGGCGACCTGTCCGGCGGCGAGCGCCGTCGGCTGCAGTTTCTCCGGCTGCTGATCGGCGAGCCGAACGTCCTGCTGCTGGACGATCCGAGCATTTCGGTAGCGGGTTGGGCTTGTCCCTTGATTTTACGGGGTTCTCGGCCTCGGCGGAAGCCTCGGAGCCGGTGTGCCGCGGCTCCGGTAGGCCGTCGCGCGCGCCTCTCGACTGCCGGGGTGATGCGCTGATGGCGCATCTGCTGGGGGCTGAGGCCCTGCACTTGGAGTTCCCGACTCGTGTCGTGTTCGATGCGGTGACGGTCGGGGTGAACGAGGGCGACCGCATCGGGATCGTCGGTCGCAACGGGGATGGCAAGTCCTCCCTGATGGGGATGCTGTCGGGTCGCATCGAGCCGGACTCTGGTCGGGTGACCCGACGCGGCGGCGTGCAGATGGGCGTGCTGGACCAGTCGGACACGCTGGACGACGACGAGACCGTGGGGCACGCCATCGTCGGTGACCGGCCCGAGCACGAGTGGGCCGGCGACGCGAAGGTGCGAGACGTGATCGCCGGGCTCGTCTCCGACCTGCCCTGGGATGCCCGGATCGGCACCCTCTCCGGCGGGCAGCGTCGCCGCGTGGCACTCGCCACGCTCCTCGTCGGCGAGTGGGACATCGTTGCGCTTGACGAGCCGACGAACCACCTCGACGTCGAGGGAATCTCCTGGCTGGCAGAGCACCTGAAAACGCGATGGGCGCGGAACGCGGGCGGCCTGCTGCTCATCACGCACGACCGCTGGTTCCTCGATGAAGTCGCCACCGCGACCTGGGAGGTCCACGACCGCATCGTGGAGCCCTTCGAGGGCGGCTATGCCGCCTATGTGCTCCAGCGGGTCGAGCGCGACCGGCAGGCAGCGGCGATCGAGGCGAAGCGGCAGAACCTCATGAAGAAGGAGCTCGCCTGGTTGCGCCGCGGTGCCCCGGCCCGCACCTCCAAGCCGAAGTTCCGCATCGACGCGGCCAACCAGCTCATCGAGGACGTGCCGCCGCCCCGCGACCGGCTGGAGCTCTCGCGTCTCGCCGTCGCCCGGCTCGGCAAGGACGTGATCGACCTGCTCGACGCCGGGGTGTCCTTCGACGGCCGCGAGGTACTGCGCGACGTCGAGTGGCGGATCGCACCGGGCGAGCGCACCGCGATCCTCGGCGCGAACGGCGCCGGCAAGTCCACCCTGCTCGGCCTCATCGTCGGAACCGTCGAACCGACCGCGGGACGGGTCAAGCGAGGTAAGACGGTCAAGCTCGGCGTGCTCGACCAGCAGTTCCGCGAGCTGGACGACATCGCTGGCGAACGAGTGCGCGACGTGCTCGCGCGCATGAAGACGAGCTACGTCATCGACGGCAAGGAACTCACCCCGGCGCAGTTGCTCGAACGGCTCGGCTTCGCCCGTGAGCACCTGTCCGCCAGAGTCGGAGAACTCTCCGGCGGCCAGAAGCGCCGCCTGCAACTGCTTCTCGTCCTACTGTCGGAACCTAACCTGATCGTCCTGGACGAGCCCTCGAACGACGTTGACACTGACATGCTCGCGGCGATGGAGGACCTGTTCGACTCCTGGCCTGGAACGCTGATCGTCGTCTCCCACGACCGCTACCTCGTGGAGCGGATCACCGACCAGCAGTACGCGATCCTCGACGGCCGGCTTCGGCATCTCCCCGGTGGTGTGGACGAGTACCTGCGGCTCCGCGACACTGCCACGGTCGACCCTGCTGTGGTCAAGGCGAACCGGGCGTCGACGCCGGAAGAACCGAAGCTGTCGGGTGCGGATGAGCGTGCGGCACGCAAGGAACTCGCGGCGGCTGAGCGGAAGCTGGAACGACTTGCCGAGCGCATCGCAGGCATCCACGAGCGGATGGCCGCGCACGATCAGAGCGACTACGAAGGCATCGGGCGGCTGAATGACGAGCTGCGGGATGCCGAGGCCGAGGCCGCGTCGCTGGAAGAACGCTGGTTCGAGCTGACCGAACTCGTCGGTTGACCTCCTCATGTCCGCTCCGGGAAGGTCTACGCCCCAATGGTCGAGAAGCCGGCCGAGGCCATCGCGTCATGCTGGCGACGCGCCCGGCGACGCTCAGCAGCCTCCTGGATGCGGACGCGGAGCAGCAGGACGAGACTGATCGGCCCCATGAGGAGGAACTTCAGCGCGTTCCAGATGAACAGGAGCACGAGGAGGTTGAGCCAGCCGGGGCCGCCGTCCGCGATGACGTTGGTGCAGATGCTCGCGGCGAGCAGGTAGGGCCCCGCGAGGAGCATCGCCGGAATGCCCCACTTGAGCCCTCGGCGGGTGCGGATCGCGTCGAGCGCGATGTTGGTCGGCATGTAGCGCCGAAGGAAGTAGCGGGTGTGGGCGCTCAGAGCCCAGAGCAGTCGAAGCATGATGGACCTCTCATCAGACGTGTTTCTCCGTCGAGGAGGCAGATGATGAGTGGCCCCGAAGGGACTGTCCCGAAGGACCCGCAGAGATTGGAAACGCTGCCTCCCTTCCAGAGTACGACTCCCCGGCGACATCCGTAAGAGGTGCGCCGTCGATGTCGGCGCCGCCCGCGCACCTGTCTGGCACACGGATGGGAGCCGGGCATGGTCACGATCACTTCGCTTGCCACGGACGAGAGGGCCGCGCGGATCGCCGTCGCGGCTGTGTTGGAGCCGGACGACGCGGTGACGGGTCGCCTGCTCGCGGCTGTCGGTGCGGTCGAGACGGTGCGCCTCGCCGCCGGAACCGGCGCGCTTCCCAAGGCCGTCGATCCGGTCGAGGGCGAGCTGTGGCGAACCAAGGTCGCCCCGCGAACGGCCGCGGTCGCAGCGGTCGGTCGGGCACAGGAGGACACCGGGCGCCTGGGGTTCCGGGTCATCGTGCCCGGAGACGACGACTGGCCCGTTGCGCTGAACGATCTGCGCGAGCGCGCCCCCTACGCGCTGTGGGCGCGAGGCACGACGACGTTCCTCCCGGCACCGTTGCACGACCGGGTGACGATCACCGGGATGCGGGCGGCTACGGGGTACGGAGAGCACGTCGCCAACGAGCTGACGATGGAGCTTGCCGAGGCGGAGCGGATCATCGTCTCCGGCGGGAGCTACGGCATCGAAGCCGCTGCCCATCGGGCTGCGCTCGCCGCTGACGGGCACACGATGGCCGTGCTGCCCGGCGGTCTTGACCGGCTCTATCCGGCCGGACACAGGGAGTTGCTGGAACGGATCGCGGATCGGGGTCTGCTGGTGAGCGAGCTCGCGCCGGGTGCTGCGCCGACGAAGTGGCGGCTCCTGGCCCGGAATCGCATTCTGGCTGCGCTTTCCGGGG
>JAVHXR010000104.1 GCA_031119515.1 Propionicimonas sp. | reverse complement strand
ATCTTGATCTTGGTGACCGACACCCTGATCCGCCATGCCCACAAGGCCGCGGGGACGGACGGGCCACCACCCCTAGGGCAATAGCTCAATTGGCAGAGCAGCGGTCTCCAAAACCGCAGGTTGGGGGTTCAAGTCCCTCTTGCCCTGCTGGACCGGCGCCAGCGGCGTCGGTCCGACAGACCCAGCGATAGTGAAGGACGGCCAGCAGTGGCGGATGACAAGGACCAGGCGAACGCCGACGTCCAGGACGAGCCGACCCTGCAAGCGGTTGAACTCGAGGACCTTCCGCTGACCGAGGAGGAGCAGGTCGCGATCGCGGCGGCAGGTGCCCGCCCGGCGCGCAGGTCCGCCACGGTCGAGGCGAAGGGACGGCCGACGCGCAAGCAGAGCGCGACGGGCGCCGAGACGCACCGCAAGCGCACCACACCGGCGCAGTTCGTCCGCGAGAGCATCGAGGAGCTCAAGAAGGTCATCTGGCCGACCCTGAGCCAGTGGCAGCAGTACTTCATCGTGGTCCTGGTCTTCGTCCTGTTCATCATCGCGATCGTCAGCGTGCTGGACCTGCTGTTCGGCTGGGCACTGCTGCAGTTTTTCGGCTGAGGACGAGGAGATACCCGACGTGAGTGAAACCCCAGGCAAGGACGACGCCGCCTTCGAGCCGTCCGAGGACTTCGAGATCGACCTCGGCCAGCTGGAGTCCAATGCCGACGAGGTCGAGCTGAACCTCGACTTCGCCGATGACCTGGACACCCCGGTCGACGACGACATCCTGCTGCCCGGCCTGGACGAGGCCGAACCCGAGGTCGAGCAGGTCGAGGAGTCGGACGCCGACGAGGAGGCCGTGCTCGCCGAACTGCGGGAGATGCTGCGCGGCCAGGTCGGCGACTGGTACGTCATCCACACCTACTCGGGCATGGAGAACCGGGTCAAGCAGAACCTCGACAACCGGGTGAAGACGCTCGGCATGGAGGATTACATCTACGAGGCCGTGGTCCCGACCGAGGAGGTCACCGAGACCCGCAACGGCACGAAGAAGTCGGTCACCCGGACCGTCCTGCCCGGCTACGTGCTGGTGCGGATGGAGCTGACCGACGCGTCCTGGGCGGCCGTCCGGCACACCCCGTCGGTGACCGGCTTCGTCGCCCACGCCAACGCTCCGGTGCCGCTCAGCCTCGAAGAGGTCGAGAAGATGCTCGCCCCTGCCGCGCTCGCCAGGGCCGCTGCGGCGGCGACCGGCTCCAAGCCGCGCAACCGCAAGGTCGAGATCGCGGACTTCAACGTCGGCGACTCCGTCATGGTGGTCCAGGGCCCCTTCGCCGGGGTGCACGCGACCATCACCGAGATCAATCCGAACAGCCAGCGGCTCAAGGCACTGGTCGAGATCCTCGGCCGGGAGACCCCGGTCGACCTGACCTTCGGCCAGATCCAGAAGGTCTAGTCGCTGCTCGGACTGCAGGATCGGCCAGCCAGGTCGACCCCGAATCACCAACACCATCCAGAAGGACCCACTCATGCCTCCCAAGAAGAAGGTCGCAGCGATCGTCAAGGTCGCCCTCAATGCGGGCGCCGCGACTCCTGCCCCGCCGGTCGGTACCGCCCTCGGTCCGCACGGCGTCAACATCATGGAGTTCTGCAAGCGCTACAACGCCGAGACCGAGGCGATGCGTGGCACGATCATCCCGGTTGAGATCACGATCTACGAGGACCGGACGTTCACGTTCATCACCAAGACCCCGCCGGCCGCGGAACTGATCAAGAAGGCTGCCGGGCTGAAGAGCGGGTCGGCCAAGCCGCACAAGGAGAAGGTCGGCAAGCTGACCTCCGAGCAGGTGCGCGAGATCGCCACGACCAAGCTGCCCGACCTGAACGCGAACGACATCGACGCGGCGATGAAGATCGTCGCCGGCACCGCCCGCTCGATGGGCGTCACCATCGAGGGCTGAGCCCACCAGAACCACCCAGTGGGAGGGCACGCGCCCACACCACGACTGGCCAGGCGCCCACACGCGGACGCCCACCAACGAGAAAGAGACCAGACATGAAGCGAAGCAAGGCCTACCGGGCCGCTGAGGCGAGCATCAACGCCGACCAGCTCTACACCCCCGAGGAGGCGCTGGCGCTGGCCAAGCAGGGCGCCTCGGCGAAGTTCGACGAGACCATCGAGGTCGCGATGCGGCTCGGCGTCGATCCCCGCAAGGCGGACCAGATGGTCCGCGGCACGGTCAACCTTCCCAACGGCACTGGCAAGACGGCACGGGTCCTCGTCTTCGCCACCGGTGAGAAGGCTGCCGACGCCCTCGCGGCGGGCGCCGACGAGGTCGGCTCCGACGAGCTGATCGACAAGATCGCCGGCGGCTACCTCGACTTCGACGCCGTCGTGGCCACGCCCGATCTGATGGGCAAGGTCGGCCGGCTGGGCCGGGTGCTCGGCCCGCGTGGCCTGATGCCCAACCCGAAGACCGGGACGGTCACGATGGACGTCACCAAGGCGGTGTCCGACATCAAGGGCGGCAAGATCGAGTTCCGTGTCGACCGGCACGCGAACCTGCACTTCATCGTCGGGAAGGCCTCCTTCACCGAGGCGCAGCTGGCGGAGAACTTCTTCGCCGCCTACGACGAGGTGAACCGCCTGAAGCCGAGCGCCGCCAAGGGCCGCTACGTCAAGAAGGTCACCGTCGCCTCGACCATGGGCCCCGGTGTCCCGGTCGACCCGACCCGCACCAAGCCGGCCGAGTGAGCTGATCCAACCCGCGAGCGGGCCCCGTCCACAAGGACGGGGCCCGCTCCGCTTTCGCCCGCCCTCGGCCCGCCCGGCGCCGGGGACGGCGGCGGTGCCCGATTTGGATCGGACGGGCGGGCTCCCGTAGACTGGCTCCGCCGAAGACCGCTGGTTCGGTTCCTGCCCGTCAGGACCGGTAAACCCCGCGCAGGTGAAACGTGAATCGCTTGCTTGCGAGTGCTCCCCGTGTCGCCTGTGCGCACGGGGTTTTGTCTTGCCCGCGGAGGACGGTTGACACAAGGAAGAAGTGGGAAGGAGACCCATGGCGAGGCCGGACAAGGCAGCCGCCGTCGAGGAGTTGAAGGATGCCTTCAACAACTCTGCGGCAGCCGTGCTGACCGAGTACCGCGGTCTCACCGTCAAGGACCTCAAGGCGCTGCGCCGGTCCTTTGGTGAGGACGCCACCTACGCCGTTGCGAAGAACACCCTGACCACGATCGCCGCCCGCGAAGCGGGCATCGAGGGCCTCGATGAGCAACTCACCGGGCCCACGGCGATCGCCTTCATCAACGGTGACGTTGCCACCGTTGCGAAGGGGCTGCGTGATTTCGCGAAGGCCAATCCGCTTCTGGTCATCAAGGGCGGCGTCATGGACGGGCGCGTGCTCAATGCCGAGTCGGTCAAGAAGCTGGCCGATCTCGAGTCTCGCGAGGTTCTGCTCGCGAAGCTCGCCGGCGCCATGAAGGGGAACCTGGCCAAGGCTGCCGGGCTCTTCAACGCGCCGCTGTCAGGCGTGGCCCGCGCTGTGGCCGCGTTGGCAGACCAGAAGCAGTCGAACGAGTAAGAACACGAAAGGACGCCCAACATGGCGAAGCTCAGCACTGACGAGCTCCTTGATGCCTTCAAGGAGATGACCCTGATCGAACTCAGCGAGTTCGTGAAGTTGTTCGAGGACACCTTCGGCGTGACCGCGGCCGCTCCGGTCGCCGTTGCCGCCGCTCCCGCCGCCGGTGGCGGCGACGCGGGTGCCGCCGAGGAGGTCGAGGAGTCCAACGAGGTGGACGTGATCCTCGAGTCCGCCGGTGACAAGAAGATCCAGGTCATCAAGGAGGTGCGCGCGCTCACCAACCTCGGCCTCAAGGAGGCCAAGGACCTGGTCGAGGCCGCTCCGAAGCCCGTCCTGGAGAAGGTCGCGCGCGACGCGGCCGCCAAGGCCAAGGAGGCCCTCGAGGCCGCCGGCGCCTCGGTCACCATCAAGTGACCGTTCCAGGTCACTGACCTGGCAACACGCCGATCGGCGGTGGTCCCTCGGGACCGCCGCCGATCTGCTTTACCCGGAGGTCGCCGAGCGGGCGCTCGGCAGTGTGCCGAACCCGCCACCACCTGGCGGGGACACGCGGGCCCGGACGGGTTCTCCGCCAGCCGGTGGGGGATGGGCCGGCATTCAGGCTTGCCGAACTCCTACTGCAGGCAGAAACACCGATCGGCAGTGGCCAACTGGCCACTGCCGATCGGTGTTCAAGGGGTGGGTAGTTGCTCCGGGGGGTGGGAGAGGGGGTGGATCAGATGGGCCAGTTGCCCTGGCCGCCGCCCAGCGGGCGGACGATGGTGGTGGAGCTGCCGATGACGGGCGCGGCCTCGGCGGTGCTGACACCGACGGTGACGGCGAGCGCGGCGGCGGCGATCGAAGCGGCGATGATCTTGCGGAAGATGGCCATGTTTTCTTACCCCTTGAATGAGCGGCCGGACAGTTAACCTCGTTCCCGAAGGTAGTAGAGACTTGACTGTCTTGTCAACATTTGACAGTGTTTCATCCAGCCAACAGATGGAGACGCACGTGTCGAGCCAGGCAAGCGCCGTCGAGTTCGGGCACCTGCTACGCGAGAGCCGGCGCAGCCGAAAGATGTCCCAGGTCGAACTGGGCGGGGACAAGTACTCCGGGAGCTACATCTCGCACCTGGAGAGCGGCCGGCGGACGCCGACCCCCGAGGTCATCGAGTTCCTCGCCCGCCGCCTGGGCGTCTCCGCCCTGGAGTGGGGCGTTCGCGAGCACTACGATCCCGTTGCCACCCTGCGGGCGGAGCTCGACCCGACCCCCGGTGCGGTGGAGGACCTGCTGGTCGCCGAGCGTGCCTGGTACGACCGCGACTGGTCCTCGGCCGAGGAGCACGGCCAGCGGGCCGCCGCGCGGGCCAAGGCGACCGGTGACACCATCCGGCACTGGGAGGCGATGTACGTCGTCGCGCAGGCCCGCTTCGCGAACGCGCAGTTCGCCGACGCCGCCAGGATCGCCGACGAGATCTCCGAGTGGGACGCCGCCCGCGCGTACCCGGTCGCGCGGGCGCAGTCGCTGAGCCTGGCCTCGGTCTCGAACCGCGCCGGAAGCCGGCTGGGCTGGGCGATCGCGCTCGGCGCGAGGGCCGTGGAGGCCGCCCAGGACGCCCCCCCGCTGATCCTCACCGAGGCACTGATGGCCCTTGTCAGCGCGTTGTCTGAGGCGGGTCACGGGGCTGATGAGACAGCACCATTCCTCCGTCGCCTCGACCAGCTCATGCCCCAGCTGCCAGCCAACCACTCCCGCGGCATGGTGGCCTGGACCGTTGGCACGGCGGCCTACGCCGCCGGGGATGCGGAGGAGGGATCGCAGCGCTACGACCAGGCGCGAGGACTGCTCAACCCGCAGCGTGACCTGAGGCTGTGGCTCCGCTTCCACCGCAGCGACGCCAACTGCCGGCTGGACGCGGGAAGCTCCGAAGGGGTGGCCGAGTTGCTTCGGATCAGCTCGACGGGGCTTGAGATCATCGGCAACGCCTTCGACGTCGTCGACCTCAGGCAGGCCCGCGCGCGGCTGGCGCTGCTGGAGGGCGACCCGCGCGGCGCGGCGACGCTGATCGAGGACCTGCTGGCCGATCCCGTCCTCGGCGATCCCGAGTTCAACCAGGGGATGTCGAAGTGGATCCTGGCCTCCGCCGAGCATCAGCTGGGCGACCTGGACAGGGCCGCCCGGGACTTCCGGGAGGCCGGCCAGCTGTTCGAGGCGGACGGGCGGCTGAAGCACGCCCTGGACTCGTTCCGTCAGGCCGGCGAGATCTGCTGCCGTCAGAACTTGACTCAAGGACTTGACATCGCAGTCAAACCATGATGTGATCTATTCATCGGCGCCCCCCCACAACGCGTCGGATGAGTACACCTCACGATCGGTGCTTGCAGCTGGCCACCCCTCCCGTGCCAGCCGCAAGCGCCGATCACTCATTTCAGGGAAGTCGTCCCGCTGTTTGCGCAGACGCCCCTCGCGCTGTAAGCTATCGCTTTGCCCATGCCATCGACGACCCGTGACTTTTGACGCGGGCCGTTCTGCGTGCAACGAACCGGCACCGCGCCGGGATTCTGGAAGGACTCCACCTTGGCCGTCTCGCGCACTGCGTCGAAGAACACCAATGTCGTCTCACCCAGCGGTCGGATCTCCTTCGCGAAGGTCCACGAGCCGCTCGAGGTTCCCAATCTGCTGGATCTCCAGGTCGAGTCCTTCGACTGGCTGGTCGGCAACGACACCTGGCGCGCGAGGGTAGCCGCCGCCCAGGCCGCCGGGCGAACCGACGTCAACACGAAGTCGGGCCTGGAGGAGATCTTCGAGGAGATCTCGCCGATCGAGGACCTCTCGCAGACGATGTCGCTGTCCTTCCGCGACAACCGGTTCGAGGATCCCAAGCACTCCGTCGAGGAGTGCAAGGACCGGGACGTGACCTACGCCGCGCCGCTGTTCGTCACCGCCGAGTTCATGAACAACGACACCGGTGAGATCAAGAGCCAGACGGTGTTCATGGGCGACTTCCCGCTGATGACCGAGCGCGGCACGTTCATCATCAACGGCACCGAGCGCGTCGTCGTGTCCCAGCTGGTGCGTTCGCCCGGCGTCTACTTCGAGCAGACCGCGGACAAGACCTCCGACCGGGACATCTTCACCTGCAAGATCATCCCGAGCCGTGGTGCGTGGCTGGAGTTCGAGATCGACAAGCGCGACATGGTCGGCGTGCGTCTGGACCGCAAGCGCAAGCAGAACGTGACCGTGCTGCTGAAGGCCCTCGGCTGGACCAACGAGCAGATCCTGTCCGAGTTCGGCGAGTACGAGTCGATGCGGCTGACCCTGGAGAAGGACCACACCGCCAACACCGACGAAGCGTTGCTCGACATCTACCGCAAGCTGCGCCCGGGCGAGCCGCCGACGCGTGAGGCCGCCCAGCAGATGCTGGAGAACTACTACTTCAACCCGAAGCGGTACGACCTGGCCAAGGTGGGTCGCTACAAGATCAACAAGAAGCTCGGCACCGGCCTGCCCTTCGACACCCAGGTGCTCACCCTCGACGACATCGTCGCGGCGATCCGCTACGTCGTCGCCCTGCACGAGGGTCGCACCGAGCTGGGCGAGCAGATCGTCGAGACCGACGACATCGACCACTTCGGCAACCGTCGGGTGCGCACCGTCGGCGAGCTGATCCAGAACCAGCTCCGGATCGGCCTCGGCCGGCTCGAGCGCACCGTCCGTGACCGGATGACCACCCAGGACATCGAGGCGATCACGCCGCAGACCCTGATCAACATCCGTCCGGTGTCCGCGGCGCTGAAGGAGTTCTTCGGGACCTCCCAGCTGTCGCAGTTCATGGACCAGACCAACCCGGTCTCCGGCCTCACCCACAAGCGCCGGCTCTCCGCGCTCGGCCCGGGTGGTCTGTCCCGCGACCGCGCCGGCATGGAGGTCCGGGACGTCCACCCGTCCCACTACGGCCGGATGTGCCCGATCGAGACCCCTGAAGGCCCGAACATCGGCCTGATCGGCTCGCTGGCGTCCTTCGCGCGGGTGAACGCGTTCGGCTTCATCGAGACGCCCTACCGCAAGGTCGTCGACGGCAAGGTGACCGACCAGGTCGACTACCTGACCGCCGACGAGGAGGACCGCTACATCGTCGCCCAGGCGAACGCACGGCTGGCGAACGACGGCAGGTTCCTGGAGGACAGGGTCCTGGTCCGCAAGAAGCACGGCGACGCCGACGAGGTGCCGCCGGCCGACGTGCAGTACATGGACGTCTCGCCGCGTCAGATGGTGTCTGTGGCGACCGCTCTGATCCCGTTCCTCGAGCACGACGACGCGTCGCGGGCCCTGATGGGTGCCAACATGCAGCGCCAGGCGGTGCCGCTGATCCGCAACGAGTCGCCGCTGGTCGGCACCGGCATGGAGTACCGCGGTGCGGTGGACGCCGGCGACGTGACCGTCGCCGCCAAGCCCGGCGTGGTCACCTCGGTGAGCGCCGACCTGGTCGAGATCGCCAACGACGACGCGACCTACTCCACCCACCGGCTGGCGAAGTTCACCCGCTCCAACCAGGCCACCTGCATCAACCAGCGCCCGCTGGTGAGCGAGGGCGACCGGGTCGAGGTCGGCACGCCGCTGGCCGACGGTGCCTGCACCGACCACGGCGAGATGGCGCTCGGCCGCAACCTGCTGGTGGCGTTCATGCCGTGGGAGGGCCACAACTACGAGGACGCGATCATCCTCAGCCAGCG
>JAVHXR010000103.1 GCA_031119515.1 Propionicimonas sp. | reverse complement strand
CAGCCAGCCCCTGGGCACTGGCCCTCGACAAGGAAACCCAGCGACAGCCAGCCCCTATCACCGACAGCCAGCCCCTGGGCACTGGCCCTCGACGAGGAGCGGTCAGGTGAGGGCGGGCTGCTCCCCCGAGTTGCCCGCCAGCCGGAGGATCGCGAAGTCCATCGCGAGCCGGTAGCCGTCGGTGCCCAACCCGACCAGGACGCCGACGGCGAGGTCGCTGAGGTAGGAGTGGTGCCGGAACTCCTCCCGGGCGTGGATGTTGGAGATGTGGATCTCCACGAACGGCAGCGCGACCGAGGCGAACGCGTCCCGCAGCGCGATCGAGGTGTGGGTGAACGCCCCCGGGTTGATGATGACGAAGCGGGTGCCGTCGGCCCGGGCCTCGTGCAGCCGGTCGATCAGCGCGCCCTCGTGGTTGCTCTGGAAGGTGTCGACGCTCAGGCCGGCCGCCGCGCCCTGCGCGATCAGGGCTGCCTCGATCTCCGGCAGCGTCGTGCTGCCATAGACCTCGGGCTCTCGGCTGCCCAGCGTGTTCAGGTTCGGGCCGTTGATGACCAGGACGTCCATGCGGCCTACTCTCCCGCGTCCGGGGAGCCCGGGTCCAGCGGCACCGCCGTGGGGTCCTCGAGCCCGGCGAGGACGAGTTCCACCACCTCCGCGGCGGGGCGGCCGCCCACCGGCACCCGCACGGTGGCGATCGCACGATAGGTGTCCGCCCGGGACGCGAACACGTCTGCCAAGTCTGGCCGGTGCAGCATCGGACGACTGGGGTCGCCGCCGACCCGGCTGAGCGCATCCTCGAGGGTGATGTCGAGCAGCACCACGTCGTGGCCGGCCAGGGCCTCGCGGACCGCAGGGGTCGTCACCGCGCCGCCGCCCAGCGCGACGACGGCCTCAGGGCCGGCGAGCTGCTCGGCGATCACCCTGGCCTCGATCTCGCGGAAGCCCCGTTCACCGAAGCCCTCGAAGATGTCGGCTATCGACAAGCCGATGCCGGCCTCCACCACCTGGTCGGTGTCGACGAAGGGACGCCCGAGCCGGCTCGCGAGGGCGCGGCCGATCGTGGTCTTGCCCGCTCCCATGAATCCCACCAGGACGATCATCGTTGCCCTCCCAGTCGCTCCAGTCCTGCCGCCATCATGGCGGCCACCGGCGCCGGCCGGCCGGTGAAGAGCTCGAACTGCCGGGCGGCCTGGTGGACCAGCAGGTCGAGGCCGCTCACCACCGTCATGCCTGCGGCGGCCGCGGCCCTGGCAAGCGGTGTCGGCCAGTCGGCGTACACGGCGTCGAACAGCAGCCCCTCCCGGGCGGCACCGACCGGACGCTCCACGCCCTCGACCGGCGGCAGGGTGGCGAGCACGACGGGGGCGCTCGACCTGCCCCAGTCCGACAGCGGCGCCGAGGCGACGGCGACGCGCAGGCCGGCGTCGGCCGCCCAGCCGGTGGCCTGTCGTGCCCGCCCCGGGTCCCGGGCATAGATCGTCGCCCGGCCGACTCCGAGGTGCTCCAGCGCAAGCAGGGCCGAGCGGGCGGTGGCGCCGGCGCCGAGGACGGCGGCACTGTCCCAGCCCTGCTCCCAGTGCGGGACCAGGGCGTCCACCAGGCCGCCGACGTCGGTGTTGTCGGCGTCCCAGCCGCTGTCGGCCCGCCGGACCAGGGTGTTGCCGGCTCCGGCCCGCCGGGCGAGCGGGCTCACCCGGGTCGCCACGTCGAGGCAGGCCCGCTTCAGCGGCATGGTGAGTGACAGCCCGCGCCACTCCTTTCCGAGCCCGGCGACGAAGCCGGCGAGGTCGGCCTCCTCGACCTGCCGGCGATCGTAGGTCCAGCCGGTCAGGCCGAGCGCCTCGTACCCGGCGGTGTGCAGTGCCGGGGAGAGCGAGTGCTCCACCGGCGACCCGAGCACCGCCGCCCTCACGACGCTCCCAGCAGCCCGCCGACGACCCTCCCGGCCGCCACGCAGTCCTCGGCTGTGACGTCGAGGTGGGTGACCGCCCGGACGGTGCGTGGTCCGACCGCCGACAGCAGGACGCCGGCATCGCGGGCGCGGCCGACGACCTCGGCAGCAGGGCTGGAACCGGTGTCGAGCACGACGATGTTGGTCTGGACCGCTGCCAGGTCGACGGCCCCGGGCGCCGCGGCCGCCACCTCGACGGCGAAGCCGGCGGCGGCGGCGTGGTCCTCGACCAGGCGCGAGAGCTGGTGGTCGAGCGCGTACTCCGCCGCGGCGGCGAGAATGCCCGCCTGTCGCATGCCGCCGCCGAGGCGCTTGCGCTGCACCCGCGCCCTGGCGATCGCCTCGGCGCTGCCGACCAGCATCGACCCGACCGGCGCGCCGAGCCCTTTGGAGAAGCACACGCTGACGGTGTCGAACAGCCGGCCGTACTCGACGAGCGGGACGCCGGTCACGACATGGGCGTTCCACAGCCTCGCCCCGTCCAGGTGCAGCCCCACCCCGGCGTCGCGGCAGACCGCGGAGATCCCGGCCAGGACGTCGAGCGGCTGGACCGTCCCGCCGCCGAAGTTGTGGGTGTTCTCCAGCGCCACCGCGGCGGTGGAGACGAGGTACGGGCCGGCGTCCGGGGTGATCAGGTCGGCGATCCTGGCGGCGTCGGCGATCCCGTCGGCGGAGTCCCAGGTGCGCATCGTGAGGCCGTGCAGCGCGGCGTGCGCACCCATCTCGGCCCGCGCGATGTGGGCCCGGACGTCGCACACCACCTCCTGGCCGGGGGCGACCAGCGTCCACACCCCCAGCAGGTTCGCCATCGAACCGGACGGGGTGAACAGCCCGGCCTCGTGCCCGAGCAGCGCCGCGACCCGCTGCTGGAACGCGTTCAGGGTCGCGTCCTCGCCGTACACGTCGTCGCCCACCTCCGCGGCGGCGAGCGCGGCGCGCATCCCGGGCGTCGGACGGGTCAGGGTGTCACTGCGCAGGTCGATCACTGCAGCATCCTCCCCGACCCGGCGGGTCAGAAGTCCTCGGCGTGGAATTCCTGGACGGAGTTGTGGCGCAGGATGCGGCCGCTGGTCAGCCTGCCGGCCACCACGAAGGCGAGTTCGAGCGCCTGGTTGCGGTTCATCCGGGGGTCGCAGGCCGTCTCGTACCGGTTGGCCAGGTCGGCCTCCACCAGCTCGTCGACACCCCCGACGCACTCGGTGACGTCGTCGCCGGTGAGCTCGATGTGGACGCCGCCGGGCCAGGTGCCGAGCGCCTCGTGCACGTCGAAGAAGCCGTTCACCTCGTCGACCACCTGGCTGAACGCCCTGGTCTTGTAGCCGAGCGAGGTCTCGAAGGTGTTGCCGTGCATCGGGTCGCAGACCCAGGCCACCTTGCGGCCGGTCGCCTCGACCGCCTCCACGATCGGCGGCAGCGCGTCCCGGATCCTTCCGGCTCCCATCCGGGTGATGATCGTCAGCCGTCCCGGCTCGCCGTCGGGATCGAGCCGTTCGAGCAGCGCGACGACCTCCTCCGGCGTCGCCGACGGCCCGATCTTGATCCCGATCGGGTTGCGGACATGCCGGAAGAACTCGACGTGCGCGCCGTCCAGCTGCCGGGTCCGTTCGCCGATCCAGACCATGTGGGCGCTGGTGTCGTACGGCGTCGCGGTGCGCGAGTCGACCCGGGTCAGGGCGTGCTCGTAATCCAGCAGCAGCGCCTCGTGGCTGGCGTAGAAGTCGACCGTGCGCAGCGACTCGTTGTCCACCCCGCACGCCACCATGAACGCCAGCGCACGCTCGATCTCCGAGGTCATCTGCTCGTACCGCTCCTCCACGTGGGAGTTCCGGACGAAATCGCGGTTCCAGGTGTGGACCGCCCGCAGGTCGGCGAAGCCGCCCTTGACGAAGGCACGCAGCAGGTTCAGCGTCGCGGCGGAGTGGTTGTAGACCTCGATCAGCCGGTGCGGGTCGGCGGCCCGTGCCTCGGGGGTGAAGTCGAGCCCGTTCACCGCGTCGCCGCGGTAGGCGGGCAGGGTGACGCCGTCCCTGGTCTCGGTGTCCTTGGAGCGGGGCTTGGCGTACTGGCCCGCTATCCGTCCGACCTTGAGGACGGGGACCTGCGCGGCGTAGGTCAGCACCACGGCCATCGACAGCAGCACCCGCAGCTTGCCCCGGATGTCGGCAGCGGTCACCGAACCGAATGTCTCGGCGCAGTCGCCGCCCTGCAGCAGGAACGACCTGCCCGCCGCCACCTCGGCGATCCGGCGGCGCAACTCGTCGCACTCGCCGGCGAACACCAGTGGTGGCCGGAAGCGCAACTCGGCGAGCACGGCGTCCATCGCCGACGGGTCCGGATACAGCGGTTGCTGGGCCACCGGGCGACTGCGCAGTTCGGTCAGCGACGGGATCGAGTCAACCACGCCGGTCAGGATACGCTGCGGCGCCAGCCGACTCCCATTCGCGTTCAGATGTTCGTCGCCGGGAGCGGTGGCGGGGTGGCCCCGGTGTTCGGACGGGGCAGCACCTTCGCGTCCGCATCCGCGGCGGAGACCGCCCCGTGTTTGACCGAGCCGGCGTAGACGTCCACGTACTCCTGGCCGGAGAGCTCCTGGATCGCCGCCATCACCTCGTTCGTCACCCACCGCATCACCGCCGGGTCGTCGGCGCGACCGGAGTAGGCCGAGAAGTCCAGCGGCTCGCCGACCACGAGGCGGGGCCGCCGGACCCACGGGATGCCGAGCCGGGTGCGCACGGTGGCGGTGTCGAAGACCGCCACAGGGATGATCGGGACCCCGGCAAGCAGCGCGATCCTGGCGACTCCGGTCTTGCCCTTGTACAGCCGCCCGTCGGGCGACCTGGTGCCCTCGGGGAAGATGCCGACGAGGCCGCCGTCGGCCAGCACCTGCAGGATCGGGCGAAGCCCCTCCAGCGACATCCGTCCGCCGGAGCGGTCGAGCGGCACCTGCTTGATCGCCTTCATGAACCACGCCACGACCTTCGAGCCCGGCCCGCGGTCGCCCCGGAAGAGCTCGGCCTTGGCGGGGAAGGTCAGGGTGCGCTCCAGCATCGCCGGCAGCACGTAGGTCTCGGAGGTGGCCGGGTGGTTGATGGCGAGCACCGCGCCGCCGGTCGCCGGGACGTTCTCCGCACCGGCCAGGGTCGCTCGCATCAGCCACTTCACCACCGGGCGGAACAGCACCGTCTTGAAGAACTCGTACACGATCTGCGCCTTCCGACCTCGGGCCTGACCGCAACACAATAGGACCCCCGGCCACCGGCGGCCGAACCGCCCCGCCACGCGGGCTCCCGGGCCGCCCGGGGTGGCGCGGAAGTGCCGGCGGCGCCTCCGCTGCTCACTACCATGACCTGCATGGACGTCGCCGCGCACGCACAGCCGTTCCACGCCGGACGGGCGAGGATCGCCGTGCTCTTCCTGCACGGCTTCAACAGTTCGCCGCACACGCTGCGGGAGTGGGCCGAGCTGACCGCGGACGCCGGCTACCGGGTCGCGCTGCCCCGACTGCCCGGCCACGGCACCGACTGGCGGGAGCTCGACGCCACCGGCTGGCGGGACTGGTACGCCTGCGCCGAGCGTGAGTTGCTCACCCTCGCCGCAGCCTGCGACCAGGTCTTCGTGGTCGGCCACTCGATGGGTGGCACGCTCGCCCTCCGGCTGGCCGAGCACCACCCGGGCTCGGTGGCCGGCCTGATCCTGGTCAACCCCGGGCTGATCGCCTCCCGGCTCCAGCGACTCGCCCCGCTGGCCTCGCGAGTGGTGCCCACCTGGCCGTCGGGGAACCACGACGTCGCCCGGCCGGGAACCCCGAGGCACGGCTACGAACGCACCCCGCTGCGGGCGGCATCGTCGATCCTGAGGCTGTTCGCCGACGTTCGCGCCAGCCTCGACCTGGTCACCTGCCCGCTGCTGGTGTTCCGCTCGGCCGAGGACCACGTCGTGCCGGGTTCATCGACGGACTACCTGCGCAGCCACGTCTCGAGCGAGGACATCGCGGTGAGCGAACTCGCCCGCAGTTACCACGTGGCGACGCTGGACTACGACCGGGAGCAGGTGTTCTCCGGGTCGCTCGCGTTCATCGCCTCGCACTCGCACTGAGGCCGGCCAGTTCGGCGCGGTACCAGCCGGTCACCGCCGCCGTCGTGGCGTCGTCGCCGCGCCCGTCGAATGCGGCGCCGAAGAACTCCATCGCGGCGTCGTGGCCCAGCCCGTCGATCGCGGCCGCGACCGCGAGCCTGGCCAGCCCGTAGGCGGCCGAGACGGTGTCCGGATCGCCACTGAAGTCGGCGTCGGTCGGGAGCACCTCCGGGATGCCGTGCAGTTCGAGGTACTGCTCGACCCAGGCCTGGTTGGCGGCGAGCGACTCCCCGCTGTGCTCGGCGGCCACCCACTCGGCCAGGCCCTCCTCGACCCACTGCGGCGCCCCGACCGAGCAGCTGGACCCGGTCGCGACGTGGACCGCCTCGTGCAGCAGCAGGGACGCCAGGTAGGCCGGCTCGGCGGCGTCGACCACCGGGTTGACAGTGATCCGGGAGCCGTCGGCGGGGCAGCGGGTGACGGCGGCCGCTGCCTCGGCACCCTCCCCCGCGAGGCGCGCGTAGGCCCGCGCGGTGTCCGGCAGTTCGACCACGAGGCGGCCGTCCCAGCCGTCGTCGAGGGGGCCGAGGTCGGTCTGCGCGAGGGTGTCGACCGCGGTCCGGATCCGCCGGGTCCACACCTGGCGCGCCGGCGTGTCCAGCGCCGCCGGTGCGAGCAGCGTGACCGCGTCGTCGCTGGAGGCGACCAGTTCGGGCTCCGCCGGCGCGGTGGGCGACGCCGGGGCGGGTGCGCAGCCGGCGAGCAGCAGCGCCGCGAGGGCGAGTGCTGGCCGGGGGAACACGGACTCCGAGGCTACCCGGGACGGCCACCGGACCAGCGGGCCGGCGGCAACGGCCTCAGCCGACGATCCGGCGCGCGCCGGTGTAGGGCGCTGGGTAGGAGCTCAGGGACTGGATCACGAGGTCGTTGCGCGGGTTGCGGGCGTGAACGATCTTGCCGTTGCCGATGTACATGCCGACGTGGTGGATCGGGCTGTACCAGAAGATCAGGTCGCCGGGCTTCAGGTCCGAGCGGGCGACGGACTTGCCGTAGCCGAACATCGCCCGCGAGGAGTGCGGCAGCGAGATCCCGATCTGGCGGTAGGCGGCGAGCACCAGGCCGGAGCAGTCGAAGTTGGTGGGACCGGCGGCACCGGTGACGTACTGGCCGTTGGGCACCCGGGAGACCGCGTACGCGATCACCTTCTTCATCCGGGAGCTCACCTCGCCGGCGTCGAGTTCGCCGAGGTCGAAGGTGGTGCGGGCGCCGTCGCGGGCTGCCAGCTGGCGGCGCTCCTCCTCGGTCATCCTGGTGACCAGGGCCTCGGCCTGGTCGATCCGGTCCTCCATGTCGGCCTTGAGGCCGGCCAGGCGCTCCTCCTCGGCCGCCAGCGCGGTGACCTCTGCCGCGGCGGCGCGCTTGAGTTCGGTCAGGTTGGCCTGCTCGGACTGGTGCTCCTGGAGCGTCGAGTTCATGTTGGCGTCGACATTGGTGGTGGTCGAGAGCCGGTCGAGGAAAGCGTCCGGGTCGCTGTCGGTGAACAGCTGGACGGTGGTGTCGACGCCTCGCTCCTGGAACTGCATCAGGGCGATCTGGCGGGCCTGCACGCCGAGTTCGTCGACCTTCTGCTGCTGCGCGACGATGTCGGCCTGCAGCGCCTTCAGCCGGCGCTTGCCCTCGTTGAGGGCGATCTCGGCCTCTTCGAGGTCCTCCTCGATGGCGGCGGCCTGGGTCTCGAGTTCGACGACCTGGGCCTTGGCGTCCTTCAGGTTCTTCGGCGGGGTGGTGGGGTCTGCCTGGGCCGGCACAGCCATGCTGAGCGTGACCACTCCGGCGGCGGCTACGGCCAGGGTCGACCTCAGCCAGGCGCGCAATCCCATGAACCCCTCCCGAAGCCGGTGTGAACACCGGCTGAACCAAATCTGAGAAAACCCTAAGGGAAGGTCGCCGCGGAAGCAAACCCCGGCCCCTCCTCCCCGTCGGGCAGCGGACGCGCGCCGCCGCGGGACGAGCCACGGATCAGCCGCAGCGGGGGCAGCAGGCCGGAACGAGCCATCGCGTCGAGGGCCCCGACCTCATCGGAGGACAGCTCGACGGCGTCTGTCATCGGCCCGAGCAGGACCGAGATCACGCAGTCGGAGCAGGCGGGGCCACGGGCCCGGCAGCTCGCGCAATCGACATGGAGTGATTCCATACCCCGCATCCTGCCGCCGGGCACTGACAAAGCCCGGCCGGAGCGGCCTCAGCGGCGCCGGCGGCTACGGTTGGCGCCATGGCGTGGCGTCGGCCCGGG
>JAVHXR010000102.1:7178-8361 GCA_031119515.1 Propionicimonas sp. | reverse complement strand
GTACGAGGCGACCTCGGGTTCCCTGATCGCACAGCTGCGGGAGCTGCCACTGCAGCGGCTGCTGATCGCGGGGGACGGTCCCATGACCCTTGCACTGTGCGCCGAACTCTCCCAGCTCGGCCGGGAACTGCAGTTCCTGGGGGAGTCGACAGCGCTGCCGTCGGTGACGGTGATCTGCCGACGGGCGTCCGAACTGGTCGAGGACCACCAGGTCCTGCAGCGCCGGTTCGCTTTCGACCCGCTCACGGTCACCGCCATCGACGAGGATCCCTCGCTGTCGGTGGTGCTCGACCTGATCGGTTCCCCCGCCGGCACCGCCGTCGTGATCACCCAGGCCGGCACCCGCCTGGGCACCCAGCTCGGGATCCGGCTGCCCACGCTGCGGGTGCACGAACTCGGGGCGAGCACCGACGTCGCCACCCGCGACACCCCGTCGGTCGGCCTGCTGGTGTCCTTCGGGCTGTCCCTCGCCACCCCGGACGGCACCGAGGACGACGCCTGGGAGCGGACTGCACGGCTGATCCACGACCGCTACCGGCGCCGCTACCCCACCGCGGCGCGGGCCGTGGCCTGGGAGGAGTTGCCGGAGTTCTACCGACAGTCCAACCGCCGCCAGCTCGGCGTGGTCCGCCGCGAGCTGGCTGCGCTGGGACGCACCTGGAGCCCGTCCTCGCCCGAGACCACCCGGTTCGACGAGGCGCGGCTGGAGTCGGGGGACACCACGGCGGTGATCGAGGAGGGACAGTCGCTGTTCGACCTGTCGGCGGACGAGCTCACCCACCTCGCCCGCGTCGAGCACTCCTCGTGGCTGCGGCACTACCGCGCCGCCGGCTGGGTCGCCGCACCGGTCCGCGACGACGCCCGCAAGCGGCATCCGGACCTGGTCGAGTGGGAGGGGCTGCCCGCCGACCGGCAACGCAGCGCGATGGCCGGGGTGGTCGACACGCTGCTGCAGTTGCGGGCGCTCGGGTACCGGGCCGTCCGCCCGCCGGGTCGCCCGGTGGACCCGTGGCAGCGCTTCGACAGGGTGGGGACGGTCACCGCCTCCCGGCTCACCGCTCCGCACAGCTGGCGGACCGCCACCGGCGAGCGGCTCGTCGGGGCGCCCGGCGACTGGCTGGTCACCGACGAGGCGGGCGGCACCCGGACGGTGACCGATGCCAGCTTCCGGGCGACCCACGCC
>JAVHXR010000102.1:3985-7168 GCA_031119515.1 Propionicimonas sp. | reverse complement strand
CCTCGGCGAGGACCGCTGGCAGCGCACCGCCCAGGTCGTGGCGCGTCCCGTCCGTCCCGGCGAACTCGGCGACACCCAGGAGGGGATGACGACCGCCGGCGAGCGCGGCTGGCTGGTCCGGGACGACGACGGCAACCGCTGGATCGTCCCCGAGGAGCAGTTCCGCAGCGGCTACCGCCCGGTGGGCTGATCCCGGCTACCGTCCCGCTTCCACCCAGCGTGACAACGTCACCGCGAGCTCGCCGGTGTTGTCGTCGAGGACGCCGTCGTTGACCTGGAGCTCGACCGGCCCGGCGGTCGGGCAGGTGATCGTCGCGGAGCTCCCGAGCAGGAACGGGTCGCCGTCACCCACCCTGCCCAGCAGGCTGCGGTGCGGATACTCCTTCGCTGCGGCGCCGGGAACGATCTCACCGTCCTTGAGGCGGACGCCGTCCGCGCCGCCGGCCGCCGACGCGGCCGCGCCCTCGGCGCTGGTGATCCCGGTGGCACTCACCCGGAACTGCTCGCCGGCCGCGCAGCCGAACGACGACCGCACCCAGCTCTGGTTGCCGGGAACGACGAGTTCGTCGATGGCGAGATCGGCCTCGCGGAGGTCGTCGCGCGAGTTCACCGTCACCGTCAGCTCGCCGGTGTACCGGGTGCCCTCGACGCCGTTCACCCGCAGATCGAGGTCGCCGTCACGGGGGCAGACCAGGGTGAGGGTGTCGCCGACGAAGAAGGACCCGGTGCCGCCGACCAGTCCGATCAACGCCCCCAGCGGGACGTCGGCTCTCGGTGCCGCCTCGTCGAACCACCCGGGAACCCCGTCCGGGCCTCCGCTCAGGCCGGCGTCGTCGGTCAGCTCGCCGGAGGCCGCGATCGACAGGACTCGTCCGGTGGTGCACGCGACAGGGGTATCGGTGTGGGCGCCGGTGTGGTCGACGGTGTAGGTCGCCGCGACCGGCACGGGGCCGCTCGGGGTGGGCGTCCCGGTCGCCGGTGGCGTCACGGTGCCGCGGCCGGTGAGCAGCGTCCCGGCCAGGGCCGCCCCGCCGCCGAGAACGAGGACGGCCGCGCCGATCCCGATCAGCAGCGGCAGCCGGCTGCGGCGGGCCGGCGTGGGCGGGCTCGGGGGTCCGGCCGGTGGGACCTCTCCGCCGGGTGGCGGTGCGGGCGTCGCGGCCACTGGCAGTGAGGGGTAGGAGCCGGTCTCAGGAGCCGGGACGGGTTCCGGCCGAAGGCCGGGAGCGGGTTGCAGCCGGGGCTCCGGCTCAGGTTCGGGCTCCGGCTCAGGTTCGGGCTCCGGCTCGGGAGCCGGCCCGGGTTCGGGAGCCGGCGCGGGCTCGGGCGCCGGCGCAGGCTCCGGTTCTGGCGGCCGGGGCTCCGGGACCGGTATCTCGATCGGAGCGAATGGCGCCACCTCCGGCCCTGCCGGCGGGACCACCTCCGGCACCGCAGGCGGGACCACCTCCGGCACCGCGACCTCGGGGTTGGCGGCCTCGGGGTTGGCCGCCCTCTCAGAAGCCGCCCCGCCGCTGGTGTCTGCGACCGCCTCCGGCTCCGGCGCGGGTTCCGTCGCCGGTGGCTCCGGCTCGACCTGCGACTCCGGCGCGGGCGGCGGCGCCGGGTCGGATCCTGTCGCGGGCACCGCTCCGTCCGGCACCTCCGGCGCAGGCGTGGCCACCTCCGCCAGCGGGGCTGGACCTGCCGTCACCGTCGCGGTCTGGCTCAGCGCGTCGTCCACCGCCTGGAACAGCCGGTCGAGGTTGAACCCTGTCGGGCTGATCTCCACTGCCTGCCGCCGCGCGATCCCCGCCAGGTCCTCCGGCAGGTCGACGGCCTTCGGCATCCGGGCACCGTCGACAAGGATCGGTACCACCAGCACCCCACGGGAGAGCGCGGTGCCCACCTCGAGCCGGACGAAGTCGTCGGGGTCGTCGATCCGGCGGTTCCCATCCTCGTCCGTGATCTCCCCCCAGCGCGGCCCGAGCATCGCCAGCAGGACCTGGCAGGAGGCAACCGTCGTCGACACCCGCTCGACGAAGTCCTCGCCGGGAGCGATGTTGTCGACGTCCTTGAACACCTGGCTGACGCCGTACCGCTCGCACAATGCCTCGTACAGCTGGCGGGCAGGCCAGGCGGTCTCCTGGCGCCGGTAGCTGATGAAGATCCGGCCGTCCGCTGTCGCCATCGTCGACCCCCTGGGCGGGTGCCCCGGTCCGGGCCGGGCGCTGACGTCATGCTAAGCGGACGGCGCCCTGCCGCGATCCGGTGCGGGCGGTGGCAATCTTTCGCAACCGGTCAGTCCACCCACGACCACAGTGCCGCCGCACCCTCCCGTAGGTAGCTGGACGGGATCACGTCCAGCCGGGTGGAGCTGTGCAGGTGGCGGGCGTCGAGGCCGGCGGCGGCCGCCGCCCGGGAGGCCCGCCAGACGTGGTAGTCGTTGGTGACGAAGACGATCCGGTAGCCGGGCTTCAGCCGCTCGTCGAGCAGGGTCTTGGCGAACGCGAAGTTCTCCGCGGTCGACGTCGAGCGGTCCTCCACCACGATCGCCTCGTCGGGGACGCCGGCGTCGACCAGGTAGGCCAGCGCGGCCTCCGCCTCCGGCAGGTCCTCCTGTGGTCCCTGTCCCCCGGTGACGACGATCAGCGCAGCCGGGTTCTCCTCGTGGTAGTCGACAGCGACGTCCAGGCGGCGCATCAGGGTGGGTGACGGCTCAGCCCCGTGCACGGCCGCACCGAGCACCACCACCGCCTGCTCGTCCCCGGTCGCGTTGTCCACCATGCCGTAGCCGGCGAGGACGGTGGAGACCAGGCCCAGGGCGCCACCGAGGACGACGACCGGCATCGCCACCCAGCGCGAGCCGGCCAGCCGGCGCGACAACCCGAACGCGATCACCACCACCGCCAGGACGAGCTGGATCGCCACTCCCGCGTTGTAGTTGGTGGTGGCCAGCAGCCACACGGCATTCCCCGCCAGCAGCACGCCGGCACAAACCAGGATCCCCCTGAAGATCATCTCGTCCCCCCCGAGCCCCGATGATGGGGCACATCCTAGGGGTGCGCGCGACCGATTGGCGAGAGCCGCGGGACCACTTTCCCGCGGGCGGTTCCGGGAGCGGCTTGACGGGGTTCGTCAGCCCGCCGCGAGGGCTGGCACCGCCACCGGCTCGACCGCCCGGTCGAGGGCTCCGGATTCCAG
>JAVHXR010000102.1:0-3975 GCA_031119515.1 Propionicimonas sp. | reverse complement strand
GCGACGGTGGACGAACCACGCCACGGCGACCGGGACCAGTGCTCCGATCCACGCCAGCGGCGCTGCCAGCGCGACGCCGACGAATCCGAGCTGGCCGACCAGGAACACGCCGGCAGCGGCCCGAAAGAGCAGCTCCATGAAGCCGGCGACGGTCGGGACTCCTGTCGAGCCGAGGCCCTGGATCGCGTTGCGGAGCAGGAACAACGACGCGAGGATCGGGTAGAGCACCCCGTTGATCACCAGGTACTGGTGGGCGAGTTCCACCACCGCGTCCTCGCCCTCGCCCACGAACAGCCGGACGATCGGGGTGCCGAAGGCGATGATCACCGCGCCGAGGCCGAGCGCCACCGCCCAGGTCACGAAGCTGGTGCGGAGCACCCCGGTCCGGATCCGCTGCCACTGCAGCGCGCCGCGGTTCTGTGCGACGAACGTGGTCATCGCCATCCCGAAGGAGGCCAGCGGCGCCACCGCCAGCTGGTCGACCCGCATCGCGGTGGTGGCGGCGGCGACGGCGTCAGAACCGAGGCCGTTGATCGCGTACTGCAGCACCACCGTCCCGATCGCGATCACGGACATCTGGAAGCCCATCGTCAGGCCGATCCGGGTCGACTCGCCCAGTTCACCGGGCAGAAGCGCCCAGTCCGCCCGGCGCAGCCGCAGTTGCGGCATCCGGCGGACGATCAGCGCGACGCACAGCACCACCGACGTGAGCTGCGCCACCACCGTCGCCAGCGCGGCTCCTGCGACGCCGAGGTGGAAGCCGCCGATGAACAGCACCACCAGGCCGGCGTTGAGGACGCAGGCGATCATCAGGAAGACCAGCGGCGTCCGGCTGTCCCCGAGGGCGCGGATCACGGCGGAGAGGAAGTTGTAGGCCATCGTGACCGACGCGCCCGCGAAGGTGATGGTCAGGAAGGTGGTCGAGTCCTCGATCAGGTTGTCCGGGGTCTGCATCAGCTCGAGCAGCGGACGTGCGCCCAGGCACCCGACGGCGGTGATGCCCACCGCGACCCCGGCTGAGACCAGTACGCCGGCGGCGACCTGCCGCCGCATCCCGGCGTCGTCCCCGGCCCCGAACGCCCGTGCCACCGGGATCGCCAACCCGGTCGCGGCGCCGAAGGTGAAGCCGAGCAGCAGGAAGACCAGGCTGCCGCTGGCCCCGACCGCGGCGAGCGCGTCCACGCCGATCAGTCGTCCGACGACCGCGGCGTCGGTGAACTGGTACACCTGCTGGAAGAGGTTCCCGATCAGCAGGGGCAGCGTGAACAGCACGATCACGCGCGTCGGCGATCCGACAGTGAGGTTCCTGGTCATGGCTGGTCTTCGGGCGCGCTCGCGCCGGGTAGGTGGTGGATAGCGAAGATGTCGCGCCAGCGGGGGGGTGACCAGCAGACAGCAGGCAACTGCGTCAACGCTATCGCGAACCGGCCGGGGCGTCGAACCCCGGTCCGCCCGCGTGCGGCCACCGCCGCCCCTACACTCAGGACTGCGACGGACGGGGGCACCGGATGACCTTCTCTCAGGGCTGGGACGGCCCGAAGGTCTACGCCGCACAGCTCGGTGAGCCGGTCCGGCTCGACCTCACGATGCCGCCGCCGCAGGTCGGGATCGTCCCGCTCCGCCCGCTCGGCGTCGGTGACGTCCTCAGCGGCGCGTTCAAGGCCGTCCGGTTCAACCCGGCGGTGATGTTCGGCCTGACCGTGCTCGTCGTGCTCCTCGGGCAACTTCTCGGAACCGGCGCCACGCTGCTGCTCGGCGAGCAGTTAGGCGCCAGCCTCGTCCCGTACGAGGAACCCGGCCTGTCGATCTTCGGGGACGTGCCGACGATGCTGGTCCAGTTCGGCACCGGTGAACTGACGGGCTTGGTCGTGAACATGGCCCTGATGTACGCCACCGCCCAGGCCGTCCTCGCCCGCCGGGTGCGGCCGGCCGACGCGCTGCGCCACCTCGGACGCCGACTGCTGCCCGCCCTCGGCCTCGCCGGGTTGCTCGGAGGGGTCGGGCTGCTCGCCGTCGGGGCCGTCGCGCTGGTGTTCGGCGCGGCCGGTTCGTCGCAGGACCCCTCCGCCGTGATCGGTCTCGGGTTCCTGCTCCTGCTGCTCGCCGGCCCGCTCGCGGCGTGGCTCTCGATCAGGCTGTCGTTCGCCGCCTGCGTGGTGGCCGTGGAGGAGGTCGGCCCGATCCGGGCGCTGCGGCGCAGCTGGGCGGTCACCCGCGGCCTGTTCTGGCGGGTCCTGGGGATCACGCTGCTGGTGAACCTGGTCGTCGGGATGGCCGCCGGCACCGTCTCGCAGGTCTTCACCTTCGGCGCGATGCTGCTCGCGCTCGAGAGCGAGGCGCAGTTCATGCTCGTCGCCGTGACGGCGTCGACGGTGGTCGCGAGCGTCCTGACGCTTCCACTGACCAGCGCCGCCACGACCCTGCTCTACGTCGACTGCAGGATCCGTCGCGAGGGCTTCGACATCGCGCTCAGCGAGGCGATGTACGGATGAGCCCGCCGCTGACACCGGACGCGGAGGAAGCCCGCCGGCAACTCGAGACCGAACTCGCCAAGCCCGAGTACTACAACGCCGGAGGCTGGTTCGGCGATCAGCTCGACAGGTTCTGGGACTGGCTGCTGGGCGACCCGGCAACGACCTCCGGCCTGTCCGACTCCCAGCTGCTCGCGGTCGTGGTCGCGGTGGTCGTGCTGGCCGGCCTCGCGATCTGGGCCTTCATGGGGCCGCTGCGGCGCGAGCGACGGGTGCGGTCGGCCACCGTCCAGGCCGAGGAGGGACGGACGGCCGCCGAACTGCGCGGCCGGGCCGCCGACCTGGCGGAAGCGGGAGAGTGGGTCCCCGCCACGATGCAGTTGTTCCGCGGCATCGTCAGGTCGCTGGCCGAGCGCACCATCATCGACGAGACCCCGGGCATCACCGCCCACGAGGCGGCCGAGCGGGCCGCCGAGCGGCTGCCCACCGCTGCCGTCGGCCTGGCGGACGGTGCGGACCTCTTCGACGCCCTCGCCTACGGCGACCGTCCGGGGGGTCGCGACCAGTACGAACAGCTCGTCACGCTGGACGCCGAGCTCGCCGGGCTGCGTCCCGAGCCGCTCCCTTCCAGCCCGGCTCCCCCGGTCGGGGTGACACCGTGAGGCGCTGGCGCGGGTGGCTGATCGCCGGCGGCGTGGTGCTGGTGCTGTTCGCCGCGCTGGTGGTCGCGACCCCGTTCCTGCCGGAGTCGGTGGAGCGCGCCAGCGGCTCGATCACGAACACCCGCGGCAACGGCGCCCGCGCGCTGGCGCAGGTGCTCCGCGCGAACGGCGTCCAGGTCACCCAGGTGACCACGCTCACCGAGGCAGTCGCCGCGGCGGATCGCACCACCCTCGCCGTCTACCTCACCGAGCCGCTCTCGCAGGAGGCCGCCACCGCCCTGGCGAACGTCCCCGCCGACCTCGTGCTCGTCGTCGCCGGCCTGTGGGTCGACCTCGGGCGGCTCACCGAGGGCGCCCTCGAGGAGGACTGGTGGTGGCGAGAGGACGCGTCCGTCCCGGTCGCCGGGTGCCCGGATCCCGACGCCCGCGCCGCCGGCAGGATCACCCCGCTGGACAGCGGCGTGTTCGACCCGTGGGAGGAGGCCACCACGTGCTTCATCGACGATGTCGGCACCGCGCTCTACGCCCGCACCAATACCTCCCGCCACCAGCTGACCGTGCTCGCCACCGCCGCCGTGGTGCGCAACGACACGATCACGAAGGAGGGCAACGCCGCCCTCGCGCTGCGGGTGCTCGGCCGGCACCCTGAGGTGACCTGGTACCTGCCGGGCCCGGACGCCCTGCCCGCGCCGGACGACCCCGGGTTGCGGGACCCCTTCACCGACTGGTCGCTGCTGCCCGGCTGGGCGCCGGCCGTGTTCGGCGCCCTGCTGGCGGCCGGCGCTGCCGCGGCGCTGTGGCGGGGCCGCCAGTTCCGGCTCGGCGCGCTCGGACGCAACGCG
>JAVHXR010000101.1:6303-8486 GCA_031119515.1 Propionicimonas sp. | reverse complement strand
GGCTTCGGCAGCGGACGTGATTGGGGACCTCGCGACCGCTGTCGCCCCCGACCTGGCGGTCCTCGAGACGAGCAAGGTGGACGGCGGCCTGGTCTGGGCGGTGACGATGCGCTCGGCTTCCGCAGGCGTCGGCGACCTGGTCGCGGTCGGCCGCTGGGGGGCAGACAAGGTGCTCGCCGCGCCGGCCTTCGCACTCGACAGTTCGGCCGGTGTGCCGGCGCTCTCGGTGGCCTATGGCTCCAAGGCGACCGTGGAGGAGGTGGACGACCCCTCCGCCCGTCACGATGCGCTGACCGACGGCTCGGCCGACGCAGCCGGTTTCCGCCGCACGGAGGCCGCCGACCTGGCCGACCTGGTGGAGCTCGACGACCCGATGGGAGTAGCGACGCCGGACCCGCTCGTGGTCCTGTTGGCTGCCGACCTGGCAGATCAGCGACCCGAGGCCGTCCTCGTGCTGGACGGCGTCCAGCAGGCACTGACTGCCGAATCCCTGGCCGCCCTGACGCGGGCCGCCGCCGCTGACGGCACAGCTGCCGCGGTGGCCGACTGGCTGACGTCCGAGGGGTTCGGCAGCGGCGGTACCGGCGGCTGACCCCGTCCGTTCCCCGGCCGGCCTGTTGACAGCCGGTTCCGCGGTACGGGACGATTCGTGGTGGCAAGCCCGCCGATGGGGAATTCCCCTTCAAGGGCTCGCTGTTGTTTCCGCTGGGGGAGCGGGGACTTTTCGACCTGGGGGGGCCGCATGCGAGCCGTAGACGCGCGCGCGAGACAGACAATCCTTCGACCGTGGCTGGGCATCGTGCTCGCCGTGCTCTCGTTCTCCGCCGTCTTGTCGGCGCCGACCCTGGCCCGCGCTGCCGACTGCGTGAGCACCCTCAGCATCGTCGCCCACCAGGACGACGACCTCCTCTTCCAGAGCCCAGACCTGCTCAGCGACGTCCAGGCCGGCCACTGCCTGACCGTGGTCTACCTCACCGCCGGGGATGCCGGCCGGACGTCCTCCTACTGGCTGAATCGTGAGGCCGGCGCACGCGCCGCCCACGCCACGATGGCCGGGATCGCCCAGCCGTCCTGGACGACGACGGCCGCCACCTACGGCGGGCACCAGGTGACCAGGTCGAGCCTGGCTGGCACCGGGACGCAGTTGCTGTTCCTCCGCCTGCCGGACGGCAACCTCGGCGGCGGTGGCTTCGTCTCCACCCGGTGGCAGTCGCTGGAGTCCTTGTGGAAGGGCCAGCGTACCGACATCAGCACCGTGGACGACTCCGTCAACTACACCCAGGCCGGGCTGATCGCGACCCTGCGTGCCATCGCGGAGGCAACCGCGCCCCAGACGGTGCGCCTCCAGGACGACAGCAGCGGCGACACCACCAACCACTCCGACCACCGCTACGGGTCCCGGTTCGCGATCGCCGCGCTGCAGGGACTCTCGACCACCGTGCTTCGGTACCAGGACTACGGCACGTCCGGCCTTCCGGTGAATGTGAGCGGGACGAGTTTCAACTCCAAGCTGAACGCCTTCCTCGCCTACGCCGACTACGACCCGGACGTGTGCGGATCGGCGACGGAGTGCGGGCCCGAGGACGTGGAGGGTGCATGGCTGCGCCGGCAGTACCAGGTCACCGTCCCGGCCGGTTCCTGGACGCCGATTCCGCCGGTCCCCAGTGGCCCGACGGGGATCACCGTGCCGGAGGGGAATCTCGCCGGTAGCGCGCACATCTACACCTCGTCCGTCGAGTCGGGTTCGTCAGGGATCGGCGCCGCCGACGGCGTGATCGACGGGTATCCGAACGACGCCTCGCACGAGTGGGCGAGCAACCGCGGCCGGGTCGGTGAGTGGATCGAGTACGAGTGGCCTTCGCCGGTGACGGTGTCCCGGGTCGTCCTCGCCGACCGCATCAACGGCTCCGACCAGGTGACCGGTGGCTCGTTGCAGTTCTCCGACGGCAGCAACGTCTCGGTGGGTCTGCTGCCCAACGACGGGACGCCGCTGACGGTGGAGTTCCCCGCGCGCACGGTGTCGACGCTGCGGTTCGTCACCACGGCCGGTTCCTCGACCACCCAGAACATCGGTCTCGCCGAGTTGCAGGTCTTCGGCACGAGTACGCCGACGCCGACGCCGACGCCTACGCCGACTCCGACGAGTTCGAATGTGGCGTTGGGTGCTTCGGTGACGGCGTCTT
>JAVHXR010000101.1:0-6203 GCA_031119515.1 Propionicimonas sp. | reverse complement strand
ACGGTGTCGGGTGTTGGGTCGTCGTCGTTGAATATCGGCCTGGCCGAGTTCGAGGTCTGGGGAAGCCCGGACCAGGTGTCGGCGCCGGCGTCCCAGCAGGTGCAGTCGACGACCACGACGCAACTGGCCCCGTCGTCGGCCGAGCCGAGCGAGTCGGCTTCCTCCTCGCCCGCCAGTGCGACACCGACAGCCAGTGCGACGCCGACGCCGACAGCCAGTGCGACGCCGACACCGACACCGACGCCGACGCCGACGCCGACTCCGACACCGACACCGACTCCCACTCCGGAGCCGACGCCGACCGAGGCTGAGAGTTCGCCACCGGCCGAGGCCGCTGCGGCGTCGCCGGAGCCGTCAACCAGTCCCTGAGGCGGACCGTCGCCGGCGACGTCTGGGTTGGGCTCAGTAGTCGCCGGCGGCGGTGGCCCCGTCGAGCACCGCGCGGGTGCCGGAGAGCCCCAGCCTGGTCGCTCCGGCCTCGATCATCGCGATCGCGGTGGCATGGTCCCTGATCCCGCCGGAGGCCTTCACCCCCAGGCGCCCGCCCACCGTGGCGGCCATCCGTTCGAGGGCGTGCACGGACGCGCCGCCGGAGGGATGGAAGCCGGTGGAGGTCTTCACGAAGTCGGCGCCGGCCGCCTCCGCGCACCGGCAGGCGAGGACGATCTCCGCGTCGGTGAGGGCAGCCGACTCGATGATCACCTTGAGCACCCGCGGTGCCGGGACGCTCGCCCGCACCGCAGCGATCTCGGCGGTCAGCCCGT
Source organism: Propionicimonas sp. (assembly GCA_031119515.1). Classification (GTDB taxonomy): domain Bacteria; phylum Actinomycetota; class Actinomycetes; order Propionibacteriales; family Propionibacteriaceae; genus Propionicimonas. Next base: position 5,439 of record JAVHXR010000101.1, on the reverse strand, counting down.
CGGCGTCGCCCGCCTTGGCCAGTCCCAGGTCGATCACCATGTCCACCTCGTCGGCGCCGCGTGCCACCGACTCGGCCGCCTCGGCTGCCTTCGTGGCCGGTGTGTGCTTGCCGGACGGGAAGCCGCACACGGTGGCCACCTTCACCCGCGGGTCCCCGCCGGCGACCGGCAGCATCGAGGGGGAGACGCAGATCGAGTAGGTGCCGAGTTCTGCGGCCTCGGCGAGCAACGCGGCCACGTCCGCTGCGGTCGCCGTGGGGGAGAGCAGGGTGTGGTCGACGTAGCGGGCGAGTTCGGCGCGGTTCAACTCCATGCCCTGACGCTACCGCAGCCCGGTGGAGGCATCGACCCCCGGTGGCCGGGGGCGCCGGCGCGCGAACCGGGGGATCACGGAGCCCGGTGTGGGGCAACCGCCCCCATGACCTCAGGCCGCCGGCCGGTTGCTGCCGCCGGGGAGCTCAGGCGGACTCGGGCAGCCCGAAGCGCCGGCGGTAGTCGGACGGCGCAACCCCGACGGTGCGCCGGAAGTGGTCGCGGAGCACCACCGGAGAGTTGAAACCGACCCGTGCGGCGATCTGCTCCACCGGGAGGTCGCTCTCCTCGAGCAGGCTGCGGGCCGCGAGCACCCGCTGGGTGTTCAGCCACTTGTACGGGGTGGTCCCGGTGGCGGCGCTGAACCGGCGGGCGAAGGTGCGCTCGCTCATCATCGCCCTGGTGGCCAGCGACGCGATGGTGTGGTCCTCTGCCAGGTGCTCCACCAGCCAGTCCAGCAGCGGGGCGAAGCTGTCGGTGGCGCACTCAGGGATCGGGTTGTCGACGTACTGCTGCTGGCCGCCGTCGCGCTGCGGGGGCACCACCATCCGGCGCGCGATCGTGGTGGCGACAGACGTCCCCAACTCCTTGCGGACGAGGTGGAGGCAGGCGTCGATGCCGGCTGCCGTCCCGGCGCTGGTGACAACGCGGTCGTCCTCGACGAACAGGACGGTGGGGTCGACCCTGGAGAGCGGGAAGCGGCGCTGCATCAGGTCGGCGTAGATCCAGTGCGTGGTGGAGCGGCGACCGTCCAGCAGCCCGGCGGCGCCGAGCACGAAGGATGCCGAGCACAGGCTCAGCACGGTCGCGCCGTTCGCGTGCGCCGTCCGCACCACGTCCAGCACCTCCTGCGGGTAGTCGGCGTCCTCCCTGACCAGGGTCGCCGAGACGATCACCAGGTCGCTGTCGGGAACCTCGTCCAGACCGTGCTGCGGCGTGATGGTGAACGGGTCGACGTCCTTGGCGGGCAGCGGGACGCCGGGCTCGACCGCGCAGACCTTGAAGTCGAACGACTCGATCCCGTTGTCGCGCCGGTCGATGCCGAAGACCTCGACGGCGACACCGAACTCGAAGACCGCCACCGGCGGCAGGGTGATCAGACGGACGCGCTTGAGTGCCATCCCCCCAGCATAGTGGCGGAAATCCTTCTATGGGTGACGTTCCAGCCACTGTTGGCGGCTATTGCTGCTAAGGAAAGATTACTGCCATACGCGATACCCGACACCGACCCCCCGTCCGAGCCCCGCGAAGTGAGTGCTGACACCGATGCGGACGGGGTACCACAGGAAGGACCGTGGAGACATGACTGGAATGCTGATCGTCACCGCGATGGTGCTGCTGCTGATCCTCGCCCTGCGTCCCGCCCACCGTCGGGCCGGCTCGACCTGGCGCCCCGGCCTCGACACTCGCCCCGACCGCGACCGTCCCCGCCTCCTGACCGACCTGGCGGCTGCGGCCGACCGGCTCGCCGACGAGGTGGACCGTCCCGTCCGCCGGCTGCCGGACCGCTCCGGCGAAGGGCCGGAGCTCAGGACCCAGCCGACCTGGCTGCCCGAGCGGCGGCAGCCGGCGGCCTGACAAGGGTGATCGGGGCACGCGCGCAGGGTAGCCTTGGCGCGTGCCCACCCCGAACGGGCAGTCACGACCGCCCCAGGATGTGCGATTCTGTTCCGCCCCGGACGGAGTGCGGATCGCCTACGCCGTGCACGGCGCCGGGCCACCCCTGCTGATCTCGACCTGCTGGGTCTCCCAGCTGCTGACCGACTGGGACAGCCCGGTCTGGCGGCACTTCCTCCGGGACCTCGGAGAGTTCGCGACCGTCATCCGATTCGACGAGCGCGGCCACGGGCTGTCCGACTGGAATGTCGAGGACCACTCCCACGAGGCGAGGCTCGGGGACCTCGCGGCTGTCGCCGACGACGCCGGCTACGACCGGTTCGCCCTGATGGCGATGGCGCAGGGCGGCCCGATCGCGATCGACTACGCGATCCGCAACCCCGAGCGGGTCACCCGGCTGCTGTTCTACGACAGCTACGCCCTCGGCCAGCGGGACACCTCCGACGAGGCGCTGCAGTTCTCCGACGCCCTCGGCGAACTGGTGCGGGTCGGCTGGGGACGGCCCGAGTCGACCTTCCGCCGGGTGTTCACCTCGATGATGATCCCGGACGCGACCGAGGAGCAGATGCGCTGGCTGGACGACCTGCAGAAGGTCGCCGCCTCGGCCTCGACGGTGTACGAGTCCCGCCGGGCCTACCGCCGGGCCGACGTCACCGGCCTGCTTCCCAGCCTGGCCCAGCCGACCCTGGTGCTGCACTCGCTGGGCGACCGGATGGTCGACTTCGAGGAGGGACGCCACCTCGCCTCGGGAATCCCCGACGCCACGCTCGTCGCGCTCGAGAGCGACAACCACATCCTGCTCGAGGACGAACCGGCCTGGCCGGTGTTCGTCGCCGAGGTCAGGCGCTTCCTCGCCCCCGACCGCGAGCTGATGCCGGCGCCGGCCGCCCCGGCGCTGCCGCACGACCTGTCCGCACGGGAACTGGAGGTGCTCCGGCTGGCGGCCCAGGGTCGGTCCAACGAGGAGATCGCCGCGAGCCTCGTGGTGTCGCTGCGGACGGTCGAACGACACCTCCAGAACATCTACGGCAAGCTCGGGGTCCAGGGACGGTCCGCCCGCGCTGCGGCGGTTGCGCGGCTGCTCACCAGCGCCTGACCGGACGGTTCCCGGTACGCGCAGCCCGCCACCGGGGGGCGCCGGTGACTGGCCGGGATTGGGTGTTGGCACCGATGCCGGGGAGAACCCGCCCGCCGGAACCTTGGGGGTATGACAAACACACTCACACCCATCCCCGCCGACCTCGACCCGATCAAGGCCCGTCACCGGGCGATGTGGGCGCTGGGCGACTACGACAAGGTGGCCACCGGGGTGGTCGCCCCGCTCGGCGAAGCCATCGTCGACGCGCTCGCCATCAGGTCCGGTGAACTGGTCCTGGACGTCGCCGCCGGCTCTGGCAACGCCAGCCTGCCGGCCGCCCGGCGAGGCGCCCGGGTGGTCGCCACCGACCTCACCCCCGAACTGCTCGACGCCGGCTGGCGCCGGGCAGCAGGCGAGGTGCTCGACATCGAGTGGCGCCAGGCCGATGCCGAGCACCTTCCCTACCCGGACCACTGCTTCGACGTCGCGATGTCGACCGTGGGGGTGATGTTCGCGCCGTTCCACCAGCCGGTCGCGGACGAGCTCGCCCGGGTCACCCGCTCCGGCGGCCGGATCGGACTGGCGAACTGGACCCCGCAGGGGTTCATCGGCCAGCTCTTCGCCACCATGAAGCCCTACGCCGCATCGCCGCCGCCAGGTGCGCAGCCGGGGCCGCTGTGGGGCGACGAGCAGCACGTCCGGGAACTGTTCGGGAACGACCTGGTCGACCTGACGGCCACCCGGCGGTTGCTGCGGGTGACCTCGCTCGACAGTGGCGAGCGGTTCCGCGACTACTTCAAGCAGTACTACGGGCCCACCATCGCCGCCTACCGCGCCATCGCCGACGACCCGGCGGCCACCGCCCGGCTCGACCGGGAACTCGTCGGGCTCGCCGAACGGTTCGGTGCCGGACGTGGCGAGTTCGACTGGGAGTACCTGCTCGTGACCGCTACCCGGCGCTGACCGAGCGTGGTCTGGCCGGCCCCGCTTCCTTCCACCAGGTGGCGGGGAACCCGCCCGAGGGGACGGGCAGCGGGGCCGGTCAGCGTCGTGGTGGGCCGGGGTGGGAACCACGTCCCCGGCCACAGGACGATTCTTCGGCCCGTGGCTGAGGATCCGGTGACGGGTCGCTGTCGACCCGCTGTGAACCTCGGCGGCGTGGCGCGAACGGTCAGGCGGCCGGGATGCCGATGGCGAATGTGGTGGCGCCCGGCCGGCTGTCGAGGCTGACCGTGCCGCCGTGGGCCGCGACGACGGCGGCGACGATCGCCAGCCCGAGGCCGGTACTCGAACCCCCCTCGTGGCGTACCCGGCTGGCCTCGGCACGGGTGAACCGCTCGAACACCGTGTCCCGGATCTCCGGCGGGACGCCGGGGCCGTTGTCGTTGACCCTGATCACGACCTGGGCACCCTCCCGCCGCAGTGAGGTGACGACTCTCGTCCCGGGCGGGGTGTGGACCCTCGCGTTGGCCAGCAGGTTCACCACCACCTGGTGGAGCCGCTGCGGGTCCGCGACGGCGAACAGCGCGTCCTCCGGGAGGTCGAGGCCCCAGGAGTGGTCGCCACCGGCCGCGCGGGCGTCGTCCACCGCGTTCAGCACGATCTCGGTGACATCGGTCGGCTGCAGGGCCAGCGTGGGTTCGGAGTCGAGCCGGGCGAGCAGCAGCAGGTCCTCGACGAGGTCGGACATCCGGTCGGACTCGGACTCGATCCGGGACAGCGCGTGGGTGGTGTCCTCCGGGAGGTCGTCCTCGCCCCGGCGGGTCAGCTCGGCGTAACCGCGGATCGCGGCGAGCGGGTTGCGGAGCTCGTGGGAGGCGTCCGCGACGAACCGGCGGACCTTGGTCTCGCTGCGGTGCCGCACCGCCAGGGCGTTCTCGACATGGTCGAGCATGTGGTTGAACGCGGTCCCGACCTGCCCGACCTCGCTGCGCGGATCGGTGTCGCGGGCGTCCACCCGGACCGGGAGGTTCCCCTCGCCGGACTCCAGCGGCAGCCCGGCGACCTTGGTGGCGGTGGCGGCGAGCCGGTTCAGCGGACGCAGGCTGCTCTCCACCAGCTGGCGGGCGAAGATGAACGAGAGCGCGATCGCGCCGACGGTGAGCATGCCGGCCATCACCAGTTGACGGGCGAGCGGGTCGGTCACCTCGTTGAACGGCAGCGCGACCAGACTGGTCCGATTGGCGCGCTCGACCACCAGGACGCGGTACAGACCCAGTCCCTCGACCTGGATCGTGCGTGGTTCTCCCGAGGTCGCCTCCGCCCACAGGTCGGAGGCCGCGTCCGTGGTGAGTGCGTCCGGTGCCTGGACGACTCCCCAGACGCTGCCGGCGTCGTTCGAGCTCCCCTCCAGCCGGATCAGCCCGGATCCCTCGGGGTCGCCCGGGCGGGTCTGGCCGTACCCGGGCCCGCCCTTGACGGCGGACTGCAGC
>JAVHXR010000100.1 GCA_031119515.1 Propionicimonas sp. | reverse complement strand
GTCCCGGTGCCGCCCAGCCGTGGCTGACAAGCCGATCCGCCGCATAGGATGCGGGCCTGCGGCCACCGCCGAACCGGCGGTGGCGGCGTGCGGCACCGCGAGGTGAGGGGACGGGATGGACAACCCCACGACGAGCGCGACGACCGGCCGGCCGCTGCCCCCCGGCGACTACGGGCTGCCCTGGCTCGGCGAGATCCTGAAGCTGTTCGCCAGCAACCACGGCTTCCACACCGAACGGGTGGCGAAGTTCGGCCCGATCTACAAGACCCGCCTGCTCGGCAGCAGGTTCGTCGTGTTCTCCGGCCACGAGGCGTTCCACACCTTCGCCACCGATCCGAGGATCCGGCGCGGTGACGCCGACCCGCTGCCGGCGCAACAGGTGTTCGCCGGCTCGGTCGCCCTCTACGACGGCGAGGACCAGGTCGCCCGCAAGACCGTCATGCTGCACGGGGTGTTCTTCCGGGGCGCTATCGAGGCCTACCTGGGACGGATGCAGGCGCTGATGGAGCGCACCGTCGATTCCTGGTCGGGCCGGACGGTGGTGCTCCGGCCGGAACTGGAGCTCTTCGCCGACCGGCTGGCCGGGCACCTGTTCACCGGGGACACCTCCGAGGCGGCGGCGCAGCGGCTGCACTCGGTGCTCGGCCGGATGCAGAAGGCGTTCATGACCCTGCCGGTGGCGATCCCGGGCACCGTGTACGGCAAGGCGATGCGGGCACGCAGGGAACTCGAGGAGATCGTGTCGGAGGCGATCGAGCGCCACGGCAGCGGCGAATGGGACGACGTCGTCTCCCGGATGCTGGCTGCGGCCGCGGCCGCCGGGATCCCCGAGGAGAAGGTGGCCGCGGACATCCGCCACCTGATGTTCACCAGTGAGCCGGGGTTCTCGGTGCCGTTGCTGCTTGTCACCCTCGCCCTCGCCGAGCACCCCGAGGTGCTCGAGCGGGCTCGCGCGGAGGTGCGTGCGGTGGCCCCGGAAGGGCCGGTGACCATGGACACCCTCGATCGCCTGGTCTACCTGAGGCAGGTGTCCCAGGAACTGCGGCGCTACTACGCGATGAACGCTGCCACCTTCTTCGGCCGGGTCACCGAGGACCTCGAGGTCGGCGGCTACCGGATCCCGAAGGGCTGGGGCGCGATGGGTGCGGTCCACATGACGTTGCGCGACCCGGCCGAGTTCCCGGACCCCGAGGTGTTCGACCCCGACCGGTTCGAGCCGGCCCGGCACGCGGCCTTCCCGCCCGGAAGGTACGTCCCCCACGGGGACGGCCCGCCCACCTCGCACCGCTGTCCCGGCGAGGACCTGGTGACCGTCGCCGTCCAGCTCTACCTGGCCGTGCTGCTGCGGGGCTACGCGTGGTCGCTGCCGCCGCAGGACCTCACCCTGACCAACGAGATCTTCCCGGTGCCGGCGAGCGGGCTGGTGGTCCGGCTGGAGCCGCTCCCTGCGGCGTAGCCGCGGCTGTGGTCAGTTCAGGCCGAACAGCGAGAACGTCCCCGCCGCCACGGGCAGGTCGATCAGGTGGCCGGTCGCCACAGCGAGCGTGGCCAGCCCGCCGACCAGCAGCAGCACGCGCATCGTCGGCGAGCGGAAGGACGCGGTGACGCCGGCGAAGAACAGCGACACCGCCAGCAGGACGGTGGTGAGCACGTAGAGGTCGCTGGTCCGCCCCGCGGCCTGTGCCCGGTCGCTGCTGGCGTCCGCCTCTGCCAGCTTCTGCTGGTAGGGCGCCATCAGGCCGGACACGTACTCCTCGTCCTCGAGCAGGTTGGGGGGCAGCTTGCCCTCGGCGACGTCCTTCTCCCATTCGTCCAGGAACGGACGGAAGCCGCTGCGCACGAGTACCTGCCGGTAGAACAACTGCAGCTTCTCGTTCCCGGTCGCCACCGCCTGGGCATAGTCGGAGACCATCGAGGCGTCATAGGAGAGCGCCTGGGTCGCTACCCCGAAGAGCCGGTTGGCCTCCACCCGCTGCGACGCGGCGCTGGCGGTGACCCGGTCGGACTCGCCGCTCCACAGGCTCGACTGCAGCGCGCACCACGCCGTCCCGACCGTCGCAACCCCGAGCAGGACTACCGCCACCACCTCCAGGAGACGGTCCCTCGCCCGCCAGCGATCAGCCATCGGCAGGCTCCGGCGTCGCGACGGCCACGGCGGTCTCGGCGACCCCGTTGCGCTGCTCGGGCGGCGGCGTCGGCCGGGTCGGCACGGTCAGGGACGGCCCGCCGCCGTGCTGGGCGAGTTCGCGCCACACCTCGGTCTGGCGGTAGCCGAGGGCGGCCTCGCCGATGTCGGCCAGGTAGGGGGCGAGCTCGGCGTCGTGGCGCACCCGCATCAGCCGGGTGGCCGCCTCGGCCTCCTCGCGCGCGGCCTCGAGGCGGGCGCGGACGGTCGCCTGGATGACCTCGCCATGGCGACCGAGGTCGACTGCACCGAGGGTGAAGGCCGTCACCTCCAGCCCGTCCCCGGCAAGCGCCTGGGTCACCGCCGACCGCAGCCGCCCCTCGAGGTCGGCGCGGGCGGTGGAGAAGAAGTCGTCCACGGTGGTGGCCGGATCGGCCAGTGTCGCGGCGACGGCCGCCGCGGACTCGTCGCGGGCCGCCGACCAGATGCCGTCCCGGCCGAAGCGTTCGTGCACCGTGCGGAGTTGCTCGGGATCGAGTCGGAACCGCAGCGTGTAGCCGACCGCCGCGGTGGTCCGGTCTCCCAGCACCACCGGCACCGACGGTGCCCCCGCCTCCACCGGCGAGGCCACCGGGTCGTCGGTTCCGACCCGCAGCGAGAGTTCGTTGGAGGGGTAGTCGACGGACTGGCGCTTGCGCAGTGCCGGCACCCAGTGGACGCCGGGCGCAAGGACGCGGTTGGTGGCCTTGCCCTTGATCACCAGCAGGCTGAGCGAGCCGACCGGTGTCCGGACGATGGACTGGCGCGCCACCGACCAGATCAGGACCGCCAGCAGCGGCACCAGGATGATCAACAAGACGATCTGCGTCCCCGTCGACATGGCGCTCAGCATACGGCGGCGCCCGGCCCGGAAACGAGGGGTGCGGGGGACCCGGTTGGCGGTGCTCCCGGCGGCCGAGCGGTCGCCGCGACGATGCCGGCCACGCCCGAGAGCAGGCGGCGTGCCGCCGCGCGGCGTCAGGCCCGCTCCGGTGCCTCTCGCGACGCCGCCCATCCACGCAACCAGAGCACGATCGGCGGCACGAGGAGCCACTGCAGCATGATCGCCACCAGCCCGCCGCGGACGCTCTCCCAGCCCTCCCCGATGGCCACCGTCACCTCGGAGAACCCGTCCGCGGCGATGGCCACCGCGACCAGTCGCGCCAGCCTGCCCCCGGCCTGGGCGAGCAGCACGCCCGCGAGGGGGAACAGCGGACGGCGGGCGAGCAGGCCGGCGACGAGTCCCGAGCCGGCCAGCTCCATCGCGACGAACGGCACCAGGTAGTCGGTCGGGGAGCCGGTCAGGCCGAACCCGACGACAGCCATCGCCGCTCCCGCCAGGACTCCGGTCACCGGGCCGGCGACCAGACCGACGATGATCACCAGGCCGCCCTGTACCGCGAGCGACACCTGGTCGGAGGCGATCCCGACCGAACGCATCAGTGCCGGCAGCGCGACGGCGACCACCACCGCGACCAGTCCGACCAGTGCGCGGCTGCGCCGGTCCAACGGCACAGGCGCCCGGCCGGCACCCACGGCAGGTGGCATCGAGCGCTCCTCCAGAACCCCTCGACGGCGCGCGCAGCGGCGCCGACACCCCCCAGATCTCCAGCCAATCACCTTGGCCGTCGTGGCGCAGCCGATTCGGCCAAGTCGGCGCCGCACCTCGACCGGGGCTCGAGCCCGCTGTCACCCCGACGGAAGCCGCACCCTGACAACGGTCGCGCCCGGCCGGGACTCGATCCCGATCTGGCCGCCGTGCCGTTCGACCACGATCCGGCGGGCGATGTCGAGGCCGAGCCCGGTGCCGGCGCCGACGTCCTTGGTGGTGTAGAACGGCTCGAAGGCGCGGGCGGCGACCTCCGGCGGCATCCCCACCCCGGTGTCGGCCAGTTCGACCAACACCCCCTGGCCTTCCGGCCGGACGGTGATCCGCAGCGTCCCGCCGTCGGTCATCGCGTCCGCGGCGTTGTCGACCAGGTTGGTCCACACCTGGTTCAGCTCGCCGGGGAAGCCCTCGATCTGCGGGGTCCCCGGGTCGTAGTCGCGGACCACGGCGATCCGGTCCCGCAGCTTGTGGCCGAGCATCACCAGGGTGTTGTCGAGCCCTTCGGTGACCGCCAGCCGCTGGCGCGCCGCCCGGTCGAGCTGGGAGTAGGAGCGGACGGAGGCCACCAGGTCGGAGACCCGGCGGGTCGACTCCCGCACCTCCGCCAGCAGCGCGCCGACGGTGGTGGTGGCGGCAACCCAGGCAAGTGCCGGTGCGAGGCTCTCCCCCGGCAGCACCGCCTCGACCCGGTCGCACCAGGCGGGGTCGGCGCCGGCGGCGGCCAGCGTCCCGGCCGTCCGCCAGGCCTCGGGCTGGTGGCGCCGCCGCAGCCAGTCCGCGAGCGCGTCCTCCCGATCGGCCCGCTCGAGGGCGTCGTGGTAGCCGGCCGAGCCCGGAAGCTCGGCGCGGAGCCCGTCCAGCTCGGCGAACTGGGTGGCCGAGATGTCGTGGGTGGCCAGCCAGGCCAGCGCGTCGAGCACGGCACGGCTTGCCGTCTCGAGCGCATCGGCTGCCCGGGCGGCTGCCGATGCCGGGTTGTTCAGCTCGTGCGCGAGGCCCGCGGCGAGCGTGCCGAGGGTCACCAGCGAGCTCCGCTGACGCGCCGTCGACTCGATCGAGCGGGCGGTGTGGTAGAGCCCGCCGATCAGGTGGGCCCCGAACGGGAACCACTGCGCGAACCGTTCCCGCAGCGCCGCGGCGGGCAGCCGGAAGACCGCGCCGGCTCGTCCGCCCCGGCCGGTCGCGAGGTAGGTGCCACCGTCGTCCCAGGCCCGGAACCCGCCTGCCCAGCGTCCCGGGACGTCCCTCCGCGCGCCCACGGTGTCCTCCCGGCCGACGTGCCGGCTGAGTGCGAGCTCGCCGCGGAGCAGGACCCACCAGCTGTCGGCCGGCGCCCCCTCGGTGAACAGCTCCTCGCCGGCCTCGAACGAGACCACGGCCCCCGCCGAGGCGAGATCGGCCACCTGGAGCGCGCTCAGCCCGTCGAAGAGGGTGAGGCCGGCCAGGTCGCCGGGACGCGCGGGCTGTTCGGTGACCATGGCTCAGCGGGTGGCGAGGTAGCGGTGGACGAGGTGGATTGCCATGGCGCCCTCGCCGACCGCCGAGGCCACCCGTTTCATCGAGTCGAGCCGCACGTCGCCGGCGGCGAACACCCCGGGGAGGCTGGTCTCCAGCGCGAATGGCGGACGCTCTGCCGGCCAGCTCCCGCGGCGGACGAGTTCGGGTCCGGTCACCACGAAGCCGTGGTCGTCGCAGTCCGCCTCCCCTGCCAGCCAGTCGGTCCGTGGGACCGCCCCGATGAAGGCGAACAGCCAGGTCGCCGCGACCTGCTCGGTCGTGCCGGTGGCGTGATCGAGCAGGGTGAGCCGTTCGAGGTGGCCGTCCCCGGCCGCACCGGCCACCTCGGTGCGGAACCTCACCTCGATCCCCGGGTGGGCCTGGATCCGGGCGATCAGGTACTGCGACATCGTCGCCTCGAGGGAGGGCCCGCGCACCAGCATGACGACCTTGGCGGCGTGGCGGGCGAAGTTCAGCGCGGCCTGCCCGGCCGAGTTGGCGCCCCCGATCAGGTGGACGACGTCGCCGGCGGTCTGGGCGGACTCGGCCGCGGTGGCGCCGTAGAAGATCCCCCGGCCGGTGAACGACGCCGTCCCCGGGGCGGCGAGCAGGCGGTAGGACACCCCGCTGGCGACGACGACCGACCGGGCCTCGATCTCGGCGCCGTTGGCGAGGGAGACGGCCCGGACCGGACCGCGGGCCGCAAGACCGGTGACCTCGCGGGCGAGCACGAGCTCGGCCCCGAACCGTCCGACCTGGGCGAGTGCGCGCTGGGCCAGGTCGGAGCCGCTCAGCCCCTTCGGGAAGCCGAGGTAGTTCTCGATCGCCGCGCTCTGGCCGGCCTGGCCGCCGGGAGCCTCACGTTCGACGACCACCGTCGACAGGCCTTCGGACGCGGCGTAGACCGCGGCGGCGAGCCCGGCCGGGCCGGCGCCGACGATGCAGACGTCGTACAGCGGCTGGCTGGCGGTGGTGCGCAGGCCGAGCGCGTCGGCGAGTTCTGCGGTGGCGGGCGCGCGCAGCGGTTCTGCTCCGGGCAGCAGGACGAGCGGCAGGTCGTCCACGCGGCCGCCGCCAGGGTGAGCAGCCGGGCGCCCTCCTCGTCCCGCTCCACGTCGTACCAGCGGTACGGCACGTGGTTGCGGGTGAGGAAGATCTTCAGGTCGTGGCTGCGCTCCGACCACCGGTTCCCGACCAGCCGCAACTCCGCGGAGCGATCCGGGTGGGCGGTGCGCCAGTCTCCCAGCAGGTCATCGACGACCGGGTAGAGCCGTTCGGCGGGCGGATCCCACGGCTTGAGGAGGTAGTAGTCCAGGCCGATCTCGTTGATCGCCCGGATGGCGACGTCGGTGTCGGCGTAGGCGGTCAGCAGCAGCAGCTTGGCTTCGGGGGCGTGGCCCCGGGACGCCTCCATCAGTTCGATCCCGGTCATCTGCGGCATCCGCTGGTCGGCTGCGATCAGGGCTACCGGCTCCTCGCGCAGGGCGAGCCGGGCGAGCAGGTCGAGCGCCTCGACGCCCGAGCCCGCGCTCAGCACGCGGTACTCCGACCCGTACTGCTCGGCCAGGTCGCGGCGGATCGCGGCGGAGACCGCAGGGTCGTCGTCGACGGTGAGGATGACAGGGCGCGCCATGGTGCCTTCCGGCCGGGGCCTCCGGTGACCCACCCCCCGTGGGCATCCGACGCGGACCGGCTGCTGCGGAGCATAGTGGGCGCCGGCGCACCCAGCCAGAGTCCCCCGGCGCCGACAGCCACCCCCCAGGCACTGGCCCTCGACACCAAAGGCCGGCCCTCAAACCACCAGCCCCGCCGACAGCCACCCCCCGTGGGCATCCGACGCCGACCGGCTGCTGCGGAGCATAGTGGGCGCCGGCGCACCCAGCCAGAGTCCCCCGGCGCCGACAGCCACCCCCCAGGCACTGGCCCTCGACACCAAAGGCCGGCCCTCAAACCACCAGCCCTGCCGACAGCCACCCCCCACGCACTGGCCCTCGACACCAAAGGCCGGCGCTCGATGGGGAGCGGGTCGTCAGGCCCCGGGCGGGCTGGCGGCGGAGAGGTCGAGGACGAGCCCGCGCAGGCGGTAGCCCTCGATCAGGTTGTCCCAGTCCAGAGTCGGCTCGACGGTCACGACCGGGGCCAGTGCGAGCAGCCGGGTCAGCAGCAGGTCGGTCTCCAGCAGCGCCAGCGGCTGGCCCGGGCAGCGGTGGGCACCGTCCCCGAAGCTGAGCACGGCGGCGTTGACCGCCCGGGGCAGCTCCCGCTCCGGCCGCAGGTCGAGCGGATCCTCACCGACGGCCTCGGGGTCGGCATTCGCCTGCCGCACGCACACGTCGATCAGGTCACCCGCCGGGACGATCCACGACCCGGCGCCGTCGGTCAGCGAGACGTCGGACATGGCGCGGCGGTACAGGTGGCCGACGACGGGCTCGAGCCGGATGATCTCGTTCAGGATGGCGAACCGCTCCGCCTCGGCCGCCACCCGGTACCGGTCGCCCAGCACCGGGTCTGACAGCAGGTGCCAGCACGCCATCGCGATGAACTCCCGGGTGGTCACCATGCCGGCCGTGCCGTAGGTGACGCACTCGACCAGGATGTCGGCGTTGGTGTAGCCCTCGTCGAGCAGATGGCTGACGATGTCGCCGCGCCGGTGGCGGCGGCGCGCCCGGATGGACGGCCAGACGTCGGCCAGGTAGAACCGTCCGATCGGCACCAGCGCGTTGATCCCCGCGCGGGCCCACTGGGCGCGACTCCGGCCGAGGCCCGGTCTGGTGACGTCCAGGGGAGGCTGGTTGAAGAAGCTCACCAGCCGTCTGGACATCGCCGGCACCCGCGACTCGGTCAGCCCCACCACCTGGGCGGTGACCTCGACGGTGTAGTGCAGCGCCAACTCGTCGAGCCGGCAGCTTCCCCGGGCGACCGCCCCTGACAGCAGCCGGTCGGCGCAGGCCGCCATCGCGGCGCCGTACCGATCCCGGACGACCGCGGGCGCGAGGAAGCGCGCCACCTTGCTGCGCTGTTCGTCGTGCAGCGGGCCGTCCGAGACCAGGATCGGGTGGTGCCTGAGGTGGCCGCGCGGGATCCATTCGGCGCTGAACCCGGCCTGGCGGGTCGCGTCCCTGGCCCGCAGCGCCTGCCGCGCCGCCGCCAGCGACCGGATCCGCCACACCGTCCCGACCCGTTCCACCCGCGGGCCCTCGGCCTCCCCCGCCGGGCGCGCCCGGCGGCGGTCGGGCGCCGTCATCGGCCGGCCGCCGCGGTGCCGGAC
>JAVHXR010000099.1:2333-8602 GCA_031119515.1 Propionicimonas sp. | reverse complement strand
GGATGGCGATCGCCTGCGGGCTCCGCCGGCGGCGGCGGTGCGGTGCTGTGACGGCGGTCATTGCAGCCGCTCCTCGTAGGCGCGGAGGGCGCGGGTGGCGATCAGCGCTCCCCCCAGGATGAACAGGAACAGCAGGGTCGCGATCGCCGACGAGATCCCGAGCGCGTTGCTCGCCCCCGACTGGAAGGAGGAGCGGTAGAACAGCAGGCCCAGGACATCGGTGCCGCCGGCCGCCGAGATGAAGGTCAGGATCGAGACCGTGCCGATCGCGGGGGTGACCAGCGGCAGCGAGATGTGCCGGAACCGCTTCCATCCGCTCGCCCCGTCGATGGCGGCAGCCTCGAGGACGTCGGGCTGCAGCCCGCCCAGCGCGGCGCCGTACAGCAGGACCGGGAAGCCGATCCACTGCCACACCGTGATCAGGATCAGCGCCGGCAGGGCGAGGTTCGGGTCTCCCAGCCACGGCAGGGCGAGCTGGCCCAGGCCGATCGACTTCAGCAGCGCGTTCACCGGGCCGAAGGTGGGCGACAGCAGCAGCGTCCACAGGTAGCCGACGACGAGCGGGCTGACCAGGTACGGCGTGGTGTAAAGCACCTGGAACACCCGGCGGAAGGTGGTGAGCTTCTGCAGCTGCACCGCCAGGAACAGCCCGAGTGAGTTCTGCAGCACCAGCGCCCCGACCAGGATGGCGAGGTTGTGGCCGAAGGCCCGCGGGAGCTGCTCGATGTACGGCTGCTCGGTGAAGAGCACGACGAAGTTCTGGAACCAGTTGAACCCCACGATCCGGGTGCCGCCGCGGAACTCGAACAGCGAGTAGCCCAGGGCGGCGACGATCGGGTAGAGCAGGACGACCGAGAAGAGCACGAAGGCGGGCAGCACGAACAGTGCGACCATCGGTGCGGGCACACGGCTGGCCGCCGACGTGCTCTTCACGGTCTTGGTTGTCCTCGGCTTGACGAGGGTCACTTGAAGTCGGCCGGGTCGAACCAGGCGCTGATGCCGGTCTGGATGGCCTGGGCGGCCTGGGTCGCGTCCTCCTGGCCGAGCCACACCTTCTGCATCTCCTCGCCGTACACGTCGGTGCCCCACGGGTTGCCGTAGCGCAGGTACGCCAGGCCGAGGTAGGTGGACGGGTTGTCGAGGTAGCGCTGGTACATCTCGGCGATGTGCTCGTTCTTGATCGTCACGCCGTCACGGGCGGGGATCGTCCCCATCGCGTCGGCGTAGAGGTCGGCGAACTCCGCCGACGCGAGCCAGTTCACCAGCTTGTGGGCCTCGTCCGGGTGCTCGCTGCGGGCAGACAGCGCCCAGCCGCCGTCGGCGTAGGCGACGGTGACCTCTGGGCTCGGCCAGTCGGGGTTGGCCGGGGTGTTGAAGGTGCCGAAGTCGAGGTCGGTGCCGAGGTTGGCGAACCCTGCGACCTGCCAGGTCCCGGAGGGGAACATCGCGGTCTGGCCGGTGCCGAACAGCGTGACCGCCTCGTCGAGGGTGACCGAGGTCACGTTGTCGTTGAGGTACGGCTGGAGGTCGGCCATCAGCTGGATCGAGGCGACGTTGGCCGGGTCGGTCAGGTCGGTCTCGCCGGCGACGAACTTGCCGGAGAACTCGTTGGCGCCCCGCCGGGCGTTCCCGAACACCTCACCTGCCAGGGCGGTCTGGCCTGCCACGCCACCGGGAAGCGCGATCGGGGTGACGCCGGCGGCCTTGAGCTTCTCGCAGGCGGCGAGGAACTCGTCCCAGGTGGTCGGCACCGTGACGCCGTTGTCGGCGAAGATCTTCTTGTTGTAGTAGACCTGCGCGGTCTGGACGCCCTGCGGCACCGCGTAGATCTTGCCGTCGGTGCGGCTGGAGGCGCCGGCGAGGGCGAGGTCGGAGAAGCCGGACCAGTCGGTCACGACGTCGTCCAGGGCGACCAGGTTGCCGCTGTCGGCGAAGCTGGAGATCACGCCGTAGCTGCGGATCGCGGCGACGTCGGGGCCGCCGGAGCCGGCCAGGCCGGTGGTGAGCAGGGTCTGGTAGTCCTTGTCGGGCTGGACGAGCACTTCGAGCTGGATGCCGGCGTTCTCCTTCTCGAAGGCGTCGATGATCCCGCCTTCCAATGCTTCGCGGGCCTCGTTGCTCCAGGTCCAGATGGTCAGCGTGACTGGCTCCGCTCCGTTGCTGCCGGTGTTGCCCGGGGTGCCGGAACAGCCCGCCAGGACCACCGCCGATCCCAGGGCGAGGGCAATCGCACCGCGGAGCGCGGCACGTGGACCATGCAGTCGTGAGTTCACAGCTACTCCTTCGTATTCGAACTCGCTTTGGTGCCGCCACGCTAAACAGGTGCTGCATTCTGTGCAAGGATGTTGCATTCTGTGCGTCAGCACCACACACCGGTGCGCAGACCGCATCTCTCTTGCGGTGTGTGCACCAGCGTTCCTACGCTTCCGCCCAGCGACGAGCAGAGAGGGGATGCGAGCATGGAGGACTCACGCCACCGCACCCTCGCCCGGGGGATAGCGATCCTCGAGTCGGTGGCCGAGGCGCACGACGGCATGACGGTGACCGATCTCGCCCGGATCAGCGGGATCGACAAGAGCACCACCTCGCGGCTGGTCGCCTCGTTGTGCGACTTCGGCTACCTGACCCGGCTGCCCGACCGGCGGATCGTTCTGACCGGGCGGGTGCTGCGGCTCACCCGCGGCTTCCAGGAGCAGTTCGACCTGCAGAAACTCGCCCGCCCCGCCATCACCGAGTTGCGGGACCGGGTCGGGGAGTCGGTGGTGCTGACGATCCGGGAGGGCAACTTCTCGGTGAGCATCGACCAGGCCGACCCCGAGCACAACTTCCGGATGGTGCCGCACGTCGGCAACTCGGCCCCGCTGGATGCCACCGCCGCCGGCCGGGCCATGCTCTTCGCGCTGCCCGCGCCCGAGCAGCACCGGATCCTGGCGGCGACCCGCGACGCCCCGGTCGAGCACCCCGAGGTCAGGCTCACCCCGCGCACCCTGGCCAGCGAGGCCGAACTCGCGCGCCGCAGGGGATACGTGTGGATCAAGCGTTCCGACGACGTCGAGCGCGTCGCGGCAGTGGTGCTCGACTCCCTGGGCGCCCCGCTCGCCGCGGTGTCGATCTACGGCCCCCGCTACCGGATGCACGACCGGCTGGAAGAACTGGGCCGGGAGTGCAAGGTGACCGCGGACGCGGTCGGCATCCTCGCCCGCGGGCAGCGCGCCCGCGACGGTCGCCGGTAGCCGCCGACCCGAGGGCACAACTGCGTAGGTTCGGGCCGATTCCGCAGGCGTAGCGTCTGGCCAAACGGTGCCATTCCCGACACCCCACGCATCAAAGGGAGGCCCCATGGCAAACCAGGAGGATTTCGACGCACTGAAGGGTCGGATCGAGGAACTGGAGAACAAGTTGGCAGCCGCCGGCTCGCCCGCGTCGGCGGCGGCTGCCTTCACCCCCGAGGAGCTGGCCGCCTACCAGAAGGTGCGTGATGTCATCGCAGCCGACTACGGCGACTTCTGCGGGATCAACGACTGCTTCCGTCCGCTGCGCTGCATCAGGTTCTGCGACTACTTCTGCGTCCAGCGCTGCATCCAGCGGTGCATCTTCGAGTGCACCTGCGGTCCCTGCAACATCGGCCCGCTGACCGGGGGCATCGAGCGCTTCGGTGGCCTCGGTGGCTGAGTCCCGGCGCCGATGACCACCGGGACGACCCGGTTCACGCCAGCCGCCGGTCTCGAGGTGGTCGACACCCCCGACGGGTTGTTGATGGCCTCGGCGACCGGCGTGCTGCGCCTGGACGGCGGGGTGGCAGAGGCGGTTCGGCAACGCCTGCTGCCCGCCCTCGCCACGACACCGACCGCCGACGATCTCTACGCCACCCTCTCCGACCTGCCCCGAGCCGAGCTCGAGCGCCTGGTGGGACGCCTGGTGGCCGCCGGGCTGGTCACGGAACTGCCCGGCAACGCCGAGCCGCAGCCCCCGTCCTGGACGACACTGCTGAGCGCCGACCTGCACACCAGGCAGCGGCTCTCCGCCACCTTGGCGCGCGCCAGGGTGCGGATCGTCGGCAGCCACGACCAGGCCGGCGACCTGCTGGCCGGGCTGCGCGGAGCGGGCCTGGACGCCACCGATCTGGTGGAGCCGGGCGGGCTGGCCAGGCTGGACTCGGAATCCCTCGCCGAAGCCCTCGCCGGGAGCGACCTGGTGGTCACGATCGTGGAGCCGGGCCTCGCCGCGGTCCGGCTCTGGGCCAACCGGTTCAGCCTCGACAACGACGTGCCCTCGCTGCAGGTCGCGCTGGAGGGCTCGGACGCGTTCGTTGGCCCCCTCGTCCTGCCCGGGGAGGGGCCCTGCTACCTGTGCTGGCGGATGCGGGCGCTCGCCTGCGCCGACGACTTCGGGGTCGCGATGGCGCGCGAGGAGGCGCGCGACCGCGCCCGCACGGCAGGGACGGCGCCGCCCCTCCTGCCCGGGCTGGGCGCCCTGGTCGCCGGCGTCGTCACCCAGGAGGCGGTGGCACTGCTGGTGGGAGCGGGACAGGTGAGGCTGCCGGGTCACGTCCTCCAGATCGAGGGCCTCGAGCGCCGCCAGACCCGCCACCCCGTGCTCCAGCGGCCTGACTGCCCGGCCTGCCGAAAAAAAGGGCTCCCGCAGCCCGCGGACCTCTCGACGCTGGCTGAGCTCGTCGCCCAGCCGGCACGGACGACCGACTTCGACGCCATCGAGGCGGCGGTGGTGAGTCCGCTGTGCGGCGTGGTCCGCGCCCTCGACGAGGTACCGAAGGACCCGTCCGAGCCGGCGCGTCCCCACATCGTGCGGGCCGAGCTGGCCAACGCCCGGTTCGCGACCGGGCCGGACGCGTTCGTGACCTGCTCGGGCAAGGGAATGGACCTGCGCCGGGCCCGCGACCTCGCCCTGGGCGAGGCGCTGGAACGCTACAGCTCGCTGGCCTGGCCGGCGCCGGGCGCTCGCCGGGCGCGCCGGGGCGACCTGCCGGGAGCCAGCCTCGACCCGCACGAACTGGTCCTGTTCGCCGACCACCAGTACGACGCCCTCCCGTTCGCCCGCTACCGCGAGGACTCCGAGCTTGAATGGGTGACCGCCCGCTCGCTCGTCAGCGGCGAGGCCGTGTGGGTGCCGCGGCTGGCAGCCCACCTCGGGCACGAGGTCAGCCACCACGCCGGCTACCTGTTCCCCGCCACCTCCAACGGCTTCGCGGCCGGGGCGACGCTCGCCGACGCGGTCTGCGCCGGCCTGCTGGAGGTGATCGAGCGGGACGCGTTCCTGATCGCCTGGGCGCATCGGCTCGTCACGCCGCGGCTGGACGCGCGTACCGTCCCCGATGCCACGGCCGCGCAGGTCGCCGCGCTCTACCACCGCCGCGGCGTCGGGATCGAGGTCCACCTGCTGCCGACCGACAGCGCGGCGAGCGTGGCGATCGCGCTCGGCTGGAGCGCCGAGCTGCCCGCCGTCGTGGTCGGCCTGGGCGCCGCCCTCGACGCCGTGACGGCCGCCCGAAAAGCTGTGCTCGAGGTGGCCCAGGTCCGTCCCGCGCTGCACCTGCGGCTGCAACGCGACCAGGTGCGCGAGCGGATGGCCAGTCTGGTCGCCGACCCGGCCACGGTGGCCGAGCTCGACGACCACGACCTGCTCTACGCCGACCCCGAGACCGCGGCCCAGGGGCTCGCGTTCTGGCGCGAGGGCGAACTGCGGGACTGGGCCGGGTCCGTCCCGGAGCAGCAGCCGGTCGACCTGGCCGGGCTGGTCGGCTCGCTGGCCGCGGTCAGCCCGGACGTGCTGTACGTGGACGTCACCACCGACGACGTCGCCCAGCTGGGGGTCAGGGTCGCGCGGGGGATCGTCCCCGGCTTCCAGCCGATCCACTTCGGCGCCGGCCAGTTCCGGCTGGGTCACCCGCGGCTGCGCACCATGCCGTACCGGCTCGGGTTGCGACCGCGTCCCGCGGACCTGGAGGAGCTCAACCTCGCCCCCCATCCGGTGGCCTGAGATGGACGTCGCGCCGCACCGCGTGCGGGACCACGAGCCAGCGGCCTGGGGGTTCCACCGGGCGACCGCGCGGTGGCAGTTCAACGCGTCCGCTTCGGGAGGCCAGCCGCTCTCCGCCGGACGGGAGGACCCGGAGGCCCCCTTCCTCGCGCTGCCGCCGCCGTCGCCGCTGCGCTCGGGGCTGGCGGACGCGATCGCGGCCCGCGCGTCCTGCCGCGCCTTCGCCGACCTGCCGCTCACGCTCGCAGACCTTTCGGTCGTTCTCGGGGCCG
>JAVHXR010000099.1:0-2323 GCA_031119515.1 Propionicimonas sp. | reverse complement strand
GGCCGCCTACGGGGTCGGCGGGCGGAGCGCGGCGGGCGGGTTCACGATGGACGACCGTCCGGTCCCCTCCGGCGGAGGGCTGTACCCGCTGGAGCTCAGTCTCCTTGTGCGCCGGGTGGACGGGCTCGTCGCCGGCGTCCACCACTACGTTCCGGCCGTCCACGGCCTGGAACTGGTGCGGGAGGTGGCCCTGCCGGAGGCCTTCGTCACCTACCTGTTCATGGGCCAGCACTGGGTGGCGCGGGCCGCCGCTGTCTTCGTGGTGAGTTTCGTCCCCGGGCGCAGCCTGGTGAAGTACGGCGACCGCGGCTACCGCTACGCCCTGCTCGAGGCCGGCCATCTGGTGCAGAACCTGAACCTCGCCGCGGCGGCCCTCGGTCTCGGAGCCGTCAACCTCGGCGGATTCTACGACGACGAGCTCGCCGGCCTGCTGCGGATCGACCCCGAGACCGAGATCTGCCTGTACGCCTCGGCCTGCGGCCGGCCTGCCCACCCGGGCGACCGGATGGCGTCGCGGGCTCTGGCCGAGGGCGTCTGAGACCTCGCGGGCAGCGCTCAGGTGGTCTCCGGCTCGCCGGTCGGAACTGTCAGTCCCGGCGGGAATGATGGGGACATGCTCACAGCGGTGGTGACCCCCGGGGCGCCGGCGGTGCAGCGGCTGCGGGAGGCCGCCGCTGCCGAATCCGCCGCCCAGGCCGCGAAGGCCGCCGCCATCCTCGACCTGGCCCGGGAGGTCGAGTGGAACGAGGCCGCGGAGTTCGACGTGGTCGGCACCCGCCCGGTCCGCCTCGGCGCCGACGGCACCCCGCTGGTCGACGAGCACCTGCCGCTCGAGGTCGCCGCCGCCCTTGGGTTGTCGGTCGACTCCGCGATCTGGTTGATCCGCGACGTCGTCAACCTCGCCGCCCGGCTCCCGCACACCTGGCGTGCCGTCCAGGTCGGCACGCTCCCGCTCTGGCGGGGCACCGACCTCGCTCGCCGCACCGAGTTCCTCGCCCTCTCCGAGTGCCGCCGGGTCGACGACGCGATCGCGGCCGCCCTCGGCACGGTCGGCTGGCGCCGGCTCACCCACCTGCTGCGTGCCGCCATGATGAGGGTCGCCCCCGCCAGGCTGCGTGCCGAGGCCGAGCGGAACCGGGCAGACCGCTACATCCGGACGGGCGCCCTGCCCGACGACCCCTCGTCCAGCTACCTTGCGGGCCGGCTCGACACCGCAGACGCCCGCGGCTTCGACGAGTTGCTCGACCGGCTCGCCGACGCCCTGGCGGGCTCGGGCACCGTCGGCGACCACCCCCACCTTCGTGCGCGGGCAGTAGGGCTGCTCGCCGACGACCTCGGCGATGCGGCGCGCCTGTTGAGCGGCGCCCCGAGCGACCCCGCACGGCGCCGGCCGGCCCGCCGTCCCCACCAGGTCTACGTCCACCTGTCCCGGGCCGGGCTGTCCGGCAACTCGGTCGCCGACGTCGAAGGGCTCGGCCCGGTCCTGGCCGACCAGTTCCGGTGCATCCTGGGTGACCGGCCGATCCGGGTCACGCCCGTCCTGGCCGTGGGCGACCCGGCGCGCCGGGTCGACTGCTACGCCATCCCTGACCCGATCCGCAGCGAGGTCGTGCTGCGCGACCGCTTCGAGGCGTTCCCCCACAGCAGCCGCAGCGCTCGTTCCTGCGACCTCGACCACACCGAGCCGTGGCTCGAGGGTGGCCCTCCCGGGCAGACCCGGGCAGCCAACCTCGGCCCGCTGAGCCGGCGCGCCCACCGCGGCAAGACCTTCGGCGGCTGGCGGCTCGCACAGCCCCGACCGGGCGTGTACTGGTGGACCAGCCCGCGCGGCCAGGTCTTCCGGGTCAGCCCCAGGGGCACCTGGAACCTCACCCCGGGCGGCGGCTGCAGCGAGTCCGAGCAGGCGATCTGGCGCCATCTGGATCGCCGACGAGCCGGACCTCCGTCGAGCTGATCGGCGGGCGTTGACCCCGTCCCGCCCGGGCGGGTCGGCTCTCGGCTACGCTGCCTCGAAGTCGACGAGGACGGAGTGGGGAGCCAGCATGAAGCGGACCGGGATCCTGAACGCGCAGCTGGCCCGGGCGCTGGCCGAGCTCGGGCACACCCACCTGGTGACAATCGGCGACGCCGGCCTCCCCCGTCCCGACGGGGTGGAGTGCGTGGATCTCGCTGTCGTGGCCGGCCTCCCCGGCTTCGCGCAGGTGCTGTCCGCGGTGGCCGACGAGATCGTCGTGGAGGGTGTCATCGTGGCGAGCGAGGCACTCCGGGCGAACCCTGTCGTCGTCGAGTCCGCGCGCGCGGTCGCCGGCAAGGAGCCCGAGTT
>JAVHXR010000098.1:3700-8693 GCA_031119515.1 Propionicimonas sp. | reverse complement strand
CCTTCAGGTGGTCGGCGCGCTGGCTGGGTAGGGAGCTGCCGCGCACCAGCCGTCCGCTGCCGCAGATCAGCTGCCTGGTCACCAGGAAGCTGGTCAGGCTGCGGACCAGCTGTTCGGGGTCGGTCTGCCGCGAGACCAGGTAGTTCTCGTGGCTGCCGTAGGAGTTGCCGAAGGCGTCGGTGTTGTTCTTGAACAGCCGCAGCCGGCACGGCGTCCCGGCCTCGGCGGCGGCCCGCTCGGCCCGCTCGGCCAGGGCGACCACAAGGTCGTCGCCGGCCCGTCCCGCCACCACGGCGTCGAGACCGGTGCGGCACTCCGGCGTGGCGTACTCGGGGTGGGCACCGACGTCGAGGTAGAGCCGACCGCCGCTGGGGAGGAAGGCGCTCGAACTCCGGTACTCGGCCTCCAGCGGCCCGAACAGCAGCTGCGCGGCCTCGCTGGAGCTCAGCCTGCGCTCGCCGCTGCGACCGAGCAGGCCGTACTCGGTCTCGACCCCGACGACCCGGTCCACACCCGGCCTACAGCTTGATCGCATCCAGCAGCGCGCCCAGCTCCTCCGAGGTGAGGTCGCGCAGCTCGCCCGACTTCAGGGTGCCGAGCCGGACCGGCCCGATCGCGGTCCGGGAGAGCCGGCGGACGGGGTGCCCGACCGCGTCGAAGATCCGGCGGACGATGCGGTTCCGCCCGGAGTGCAGGGTCAGCTCGACCATGGTCTGGCGGGACTCGCGCGCGACGATCCGGATCTTGTCCGGCTTGATCGGGCCGTCCTCCAGCGTGATCCCCTTCCTCAGCCGGGCCAGGACGGAGTGTTCCAGGCTGCCCTCGACGACCGCCAGGTAGGTCTTGCGCACCTCGTAGGACGGGTGGCTCATCCGCTGGGCGAACTCGCCGTCGTTGGTCAGGAGGATCAGTCCTTCGGTGTCGGCGTCGAGCCGGCCGACGTGGAACAGCCGCTCACCGCCGCGGCGCTGCAGGAAGTCGGCCAGGGTGCGGCGGCCGCGGTCGTCCTCCATCGCCGAGAGCACCCCGCGCGGCTTGTTCAGCACGACGTAGGCGTGGTGGCGTTCCGGCGGGATCCGGGCACCGTCCACCCGGATCACGTCGCGGGCCGGGTCGACCCGCAGGCCCTGCTCGGTGACCACGCTTCCGTTCACCTCGACCCGCCCGCGCGCGATCAGGGTCTCGCTCGCCCGGCGGGAGGCGACCCCTGCCCTGGCGAGCACCTTCTGCAGCCGGACGCCCTCGGGCTCGGTCACCGGGGTCATGCTGGCTCCTCGTCGAGAGTGGGGGCGCCGGCCTCGACCAGGCCGGCGAGTTCGGCCTCCAGGGCGGCGGCATCGGGAAGGTTGGGTGCCAGGGCGGGGAGCTCGTCGAGGCTGTTGAGTCCCATCCGCTCCAGGAACGTGCCGGTGGTCGCGAACAGCCGGGCTCCGCTCTCCGGGTCGCGTCCGACCTCCTCGATCAGGTCCCGGGTGGCCAGGGTGCGGATCACGCCGTCCACGTTCACGCCGCGGACGGCAGCCACCCGCCCGCGGGAGATCGGCTGCAGGTAGGCCACCACCGCGAGGGTTTCGAGCGCAGCCTGGGACAGCCGCGCGGGCTGGCCCTCCAGCAGCCAGGCGCCGATCAGCTCGGCGTGCTCGGGCCGCGTGTAGTACCGCCAGCCGTTGCCGACGTGGCGCAGTTCGAACCCGCGTCCCGTGCTGTCGTAGAAGGCGGCGAGCTGCTCCAGGCAGGTGGTGACCACGGTCACCGGCGCTCCCACAGCCCGGGCGAGCTCGGCGGCGGGGAGTGGCTCGGTCGCCATCAGCAGCAGCGCCTCGACCGGGCCACCGAGCGAGGCGGCGTCCCACTCCATGTCAGGGATCTGCTCAGTCATCGGTCGTCTCCACAGCGGTCTCCTCGTCGAACTCGGCTCCGATCTCGCCGGCCACCTCGGCACCCAGCCAGCGGACGGTCAGCTCGCCCAGCGGCGCCACCTGCTCGAAGGCCACCGCCTGCTCACGGTACAGCTCCAGCAGTGCGAGGAACCGCGCCACCACGACCAGCCGCTCGCCGGCGTCCGCGGTCAGCGCCCGGAAGCTGAGGCTGTGGTGGTCCCTCAGCCGGGCGACCAGCACCTCGGCCTGTTCCCGGACACTGACCCGGGGAACGTGCAGGTGGGCCAGCGAGACCTCGACCGGTGGTCGCGGCGCGAGCGCCCGGCTCGCCAGCAGCGCGAGCTGGTCGGCCATCCCGGACAGGTCGACCTCCGGCAGCAGCCGGGCGAAGTACTCCTCCAGGCCACCCGGCCGCGGCAGCCGCCGGTCCTGGGTGACGAGGGTGTCGGCGATCCAGCCCGCCACCTGCTTGAACGCCCGGTACTGCAGCAGCCGGGCGAACAACAGGTCGCGTGCCTCCAGCAGCGCGAGGTCCTCCTCGTCGTCCACCTCCCCCTGGGGGAGCAGCCTGGCCGCCTTCAGGTCGAGCAGGGTGGCGCCGACGACGATGAACTGGCTGGTCTCGTTCAGGTCCCACGCCCGGGTGTCCTGGGCGTGCCGGAGGTGGGCGATGAACTCGTCTGTGACCTTCGACAGCGCCACCTCCGTGATGTCCAGCTTGTGCTTGCCGATCAGCTGCAGCAGCAGGTCGAACGGCCCGGAGAAGTTGGCCAGGTGGACGGTGAAACCCCCGGTCTCGACGAGTTCCTCCGGCGCGAGGCTCACTGCTCGGTCAGGGCGCGGACCAGGCCGGAGTCGGCGCCCTCCGACTCGAACTCGGCCACCAGCAGCCCGATCGCGGTGCGCACGATCCGTCCCCGGTCGACGGCGACGCCGTGGTCGGCCCGCAACCGCAGCCGGGCGTGCTCGAGGGCGAGCAACTCGGCACTGCTGACGTACACGGTGATCTTCTCGTCGTGCCGCACCCGCCCGCTGGCGACCGTCCCGTCCGGCGAGCCCGCCTCGGCGGTCCCGGCATCGGCCGCCACCTCGGCGGCGGTCGGGCGGAACAGCTCTGCCGCCCCCGGCAGCCCTACGCGCCGGGGCATCGCGCCAGCACCTCCCTGGCGAGCATCCGGTAGGCGACGGCACCGCCGGAACTCGGCGCGTAGCTGGTGATCGGTTCGCCGGCGACAGTGGTCTCCGGGAACTTGATGGTGCGCCGGATGACGGTGTGGAACACCACCTCGCCGAAAGCCTGCACCACCCGTTCGAGCACCTCCCGGCTGTGCAGGGTGCGGGAGTCGTACATCGTGCCGAGGATGCCGAGGACCTCGAGTTCGGGGTTGAGCCGGTCCTGCACCTTCGAGATCGTGTCGGTCAGCAGCGCGATCCCGCGCAACGCGAAGAACTCGCACTCCAGCGGCATCAGCACCTTGTCGGCGGCCGTCAGCGCATTCACCGTGAGCAGGCCAAGGGAGGGCGCGCAGTCGATCAGGATGATGTCGTAGGAGTGACGCACCTTGGCCAGCGCCCGGTGGAGGGTCTGTTCCCGCGCCACCTCGCTGACCAGCTGCATCTCCGCGGCGGAGAGGTCGATGTTGCTCGGCAGCAGGTCCATCCCCTGCGTCGAGGTGTGCTGGATGACGTCGTCGATCTCCATCTGCTTTCGCACCAGGAGGTCGTAGACGCTGGTCTCGAGGGTGTGCGGGTTGACGCCGAGCCCGACCGACAACGAGCCCTGCGGGTCGAAGTCCACCAGCAGCACCTTGCGCCCGGTCTCGGCCAGCGCCGCCCCGAGGTTGATCGTCGTGGTGGTCTTGCCCACCCCGCCCTTCTGGTTGCAGAGCGCGATGATCAACGCCCTGGTGGGATGGTCGGGGCTCGGCGGCACCGGCTCGGGAAGAGCCGGGAACGGACGGCCGGTCGGCCCGATCTCGCCGGCGGACTCCCCGGCCTCGAACAGCGCTGTGGTCTGGTTGGTGCTCACGATCCGGAGCCTACCCGGGAATGTCGACAAGTCCGTTTATCGCGGGGGTGTGTCGTGGCCGGCAACCTGCCGGCCACCCTGCACCACTGCCACCAGCCGTGCGCGGTCGGCCACCACACCCGGCAGGGCGGGGTCGGCGTCGAACAGGACGAAGTCGGCGTCCGAGCCGGGCGCGAGCGGCTCCGGAAGGCCGAGCAGGCGGGCCCCGGTGAAGGTGGCCGCGACCAGGGCGGTGGCCGGAGCCAGTCCGCATCCCACCAGCGCGGCCACCTCCGCGAGGTTGCTGCCGTGCTGGCGGTCGGTGCCGGCGTCGGTGCCCATGGCCAGCGCCACCCCCGCGTCCAGGCAGGCCCGGACGTCGCCGTGGTCGGCGGCGACGGCGGCCGCGGCGGCGGCGGCGTAGCGGGCGTCGACCTCGCCGGACGCCGCCATCGCCAGCACGGAACGGTAGATGCCGACGGTCGGGACCACCACGACCCCGGCAGCGGCGGCAGCACGGGCCTGGCCCGGGGTGAGGTGCACGCCGTGTTCGATGCTGCGCACGCCGAGCCGGATCGCCCAGTCGACCGCCTCGCCACCCCAGGCGTGCACCATCACGGGTGTGCCGAGGGCGTCCGCCGTCGCCACCACGGCGGCGAACTCCTCGCCGGACAGGACGGGGGTGAGAACGCGGTCGGGCGGGGCGCCGACACCGCCGGTGGCGGCCACCTTGATCCACTGCGCGCCGGCGTCCACCAGCGACCGCACCCGCTCGCGCAGGTGCTGCGCGCCGCGGGCGTCGCCGGCCCCGATGATGTCGAGCGACAGCCGCAGCCGGGGTGCATCCCCGGCCGGGCGGGTCTGCAGCCCGCCTGCGTCGCGGACCGCGGTGACACCACAGGCCAGGGTGCTGGCGCACGCCCTGCGCACCTGCTCCAGCCCGGCCGGAGAGCCCGCCGCGGGCCGGTCGGCGGCCTCGAACCGCCCCCACGCCAGGTGGGTGTGGGCATCCACGAAGCCGGGGGTGAGCCAGCGTCCACGACCCTCCAGGACGGTGACCGGTTCGCCGGGGTCGACTGGGAACAGACGCCGGACGGTGCGGTCG
>JAVHXR010000098.1:0-3690 GCA_031119515.1 Propionicimonas sp. | reverse complement strand
CGCTCACCCGCCCGGCTCGCACCACCAGCCTCCGGACGGCGTAGCCGCCGTCGGCGCCGAGCACCGCCGCGCCGTCCACCACCAGCGGGGTCACGGGCTCGCCTCCAGCCGGGGTACCGCGGCCAGCAGCCGCCGGCTGTAGGGGTGGGCCGGTGCGGTGAAGAAGCGGTCCGCGGGTGCGGTCTCCACCACCTCGCCGGCCCGGAGCACGACCACCTCGTCGCAGACCGCGTGCACCACCGACAGGTCGTGGGTGATCAGCAGGGTCGCGACCCCGGCATCGCGGGACAGCCCGGCGACGAGGTCGAGCACGGTTCGTTGCACGGACACGTCCAGCGAACTGGTGGGCTCGTCGGCGAGCAGCACCCTGGGTTCGACGGCGAGCGCCCGCGCCAGCGCGACCCGCTGCCGCTGGCCGCCGGAGAACTGCGACGGCCGCCGCTGCAGCGCGGCGGCGTCCAGTCCGACCTGTTCCATCAGGGCGACCGCCCTCGCACGGCGGGCCGTCCGCCCGCCTCCGGGTGGCAGCCGGTGGAGTCCGAGCAGCTCCTCGAGTACCCGGCCGATCCGCAGCCGGGGGTTCAGCGTCGTGTAGGGGTCCTGCGGGACGAGCTGGATCGACCGGCGCACCGTGCGGTGGCGCCGGTCGCCGCCCAGCTCGGTACCGTCCAGCCGGATCGAGCCACGCGAGGACACGAACCCCGCGACCGCCCGCGCGATGGTGGTCTTTCCCGAACCGGACTCCCCCACCAGCCCGACCACCCGGCCGGGGGCGACCGCGAAGTCCACCCCGTGCAGGATCTCGCGGCCGCCGAGCGTGACCCGCAGCCCCTCCACCACCAGACCGGCCTCAGTCATCGTGCTCCCCGGGGACCGTGGGGACCGGCAGGACGGCGTCCACCAGTCGCCGGGTGGCAGGGTGGCGGGGGGCGGTCACCAGCCGTCCGGTCGGGCCGGATTCGACCACACGGCCGTCGGCCAGGACGGCGAGGTCGTCGCACAGCCCGGCCACGACGGGCAGGTCGTGGCTGACGAACAGCAGCGCGAGGCCCAGGCCGGCGCGCAACCCCGCCAGCAGCGCGAGCACCTCCTGCTGGACAGGGACGTCGAGCGCCGTGGTCGGCTCGTCGCAGAGCAGCACCTCGGGCCGGGTGGCGAGGGCGAGGGCGATCAGCACCCGCTGCCGCTGCCCGCCGGACAGCTCGTGGGGGTAGGCGCGGCTGGCACGCTCCGGCTCCGGCAGCGCGACGTCGGCGAACAGGCCGAGGGTGCGGTCCCTGGCCGCACGCCGGCCGGACCGGTCGCGGTGGCGGACCACCTCCGCGACCTGGTCGCCGGCGCGCATCAGCGGGTCGAGCGCAGCCAGCGGGTCCTGGAACACCATCGCCGCCCGGCCGCGGATCAGGATCGTGCCGCCGGTCCGCCGCAGGCCGCGCGGCAGCACCCCCATCACCGCCCGGCAGGTGAGCGACTTGCCCGAGCCCGACTCCCCCACCAGCCCGAGCGCCCCGCCGGCAGCGAGCTCCAGGTCGATCCCCCGCAGCAACTCCCGGTCACCCGCCACCCGCAACCCGGTCACGACCAGCGCGCTCATCGCAGCCGCCACCGGTCGGCGAGCCCGTCGCCCAGCAGCGACAGGCCGATCCCCGTGAAGACCACGGCCAGCCCGGGCAGGGTCGGGATCCACCACATGGTGGCGAGGAAGGGCTGGCCGTCGCTGATCATCGTCCCCCAGTCCGGGGTGGGCGGCTGGACTCCGAGCCCGAGGTACCCCAGGGTGACGACGGCCACCATGATCAGCAGGATCTCGGTCATCAGCAGCACCACCGCCTGCCCGATCACGTTCGGGAGCAGGTGGACGACGAGCACCCGCGGGTGCGACAGCCCGCCGCCGCGGGCGGCGTCCACCCAGCCCTGCCTGGTCAGCGCGCGGGTGCGGGCACGGATCACCCGCGCGTACGGGATCCAGCCGACGATCGCGTACGCGATCAGGATGCCCCGCTCGCCGGTGCCGGCGGCGAACACGATCGCGATCACCAGGACGTAGAACGGGAACGCGATCACGGTGTCGACCACCCTGGACACCAGCCAGTCCAGGTAGCCGCCGGCATAGCCGCTGACCAGGCCGACGCCGACCCCCACCACGAAGGGCGCCGTGGCGGCGAGGACGGCGATCCGCAGGTCGGTACGGGTGGCGACCACCACCCGGGAGAAGATGTCCCGGCCGAGCTGGTCGGTGCCGAACCAGTGCGTGGCAGACGGCGGCTGGAGCCCTCCTGACAGGTCCTGCAGGAAGGGGTCGTGCGGGACGACGAGCGGCCCCAGCAGGGCGACGGCCACGACGATCCCCACCATCACGGCTCCGGCGACCAGAGCCGGCGGGCGCCTCATCGCCGCAGCCTCGGGTCGAGGACGCCTACCAGCAGGTCGGTGGCGAGCGAGACCACCACCACCGCCAGCGCGCAGAACAGCGCGATTCCCTGCACCACGGGGAAGTCGCGGGTGCTGACCGCGGAGAACAGCAACGCCCCCATCCCGTTGATGGCGAACACCTTCTCGACCACCAGCGTGCCGCCGATCAGGTAGGCGACGTTCACTCCGAGCAGGGCCAGCGTGGGCACCGCAGCGTTCCGCAGGACGTGGACTCCCAGCACCCGCCGGGCCGGCAGGCCGGCCGCCCGTGCGGTGGCGACGAAGTCGGCGTCCAGCACCTCGACGAGCTGCTCCCGCAGCGACCGGACCAGCGGCGGCGACATCCCGAGCGCCACCGTGAGGGCGGGCAGCACCAGGCTCCGCAACGGCTCGCCGGGGCCAGAGCCGATCCCGCCGACCGGGAACCAGCGCAGGCCCAGCCCGAAGACCAGCACCAGCAGCAGCCCGATCCAGAAGGCTGGCATCGCCATCCCGACGGCGGGCAGCGCCCGCACCACATGGTCGACAGGACCGTCCCGGTTCACCGCCGCGGCGAGCGCGAGCGGGACGGCGAGCAGGACGGTGAACACCAGCGCGAGGGCGACCAGGGCCAGGGTGATCCCCACCCGCTCGCCGATCAGCGCGCTGACCGGCTGGTCGGTGACCAGCGAGCGGCCGAGGTCGCCGTTGCTGACGATCCCGGCCAGGAAGGCCGCGAACTGCTGCGAGAGCGGCAGGTCGAGCCCCAGCCGGCTGCGCAGCTCCTCGATCGACGCGGTGGTGGCCTGGTCGCCGAGGATCATCTGGGCGGGGTCGCCGGGCACGATCCGGAGCAGGAAGAACACCCCGAGCACCACCCCGACCACCACCGGGACGACCGACGCGAGCGTCCTGACCAGCCATCGCACGGGGCTATTGTGCGCGAGCCCTGCTGCTACGGCTGCTCAAGCCACACGTCCTGGAACAGCACGCTGCCGTTGATCCGGGGCACGAGGTCGTGGACGCCGGTGCTCGACGCGACGATGTTCGTGGAGTTGTACAGCGGGATGTAGGGGACGTCGGAGGCGAGGATCTCCTGGATCCTGGCGTAGATCTCAGCCCGGTCCGGCCCGTCGGGGGTCACCCGCCCCTGGTGCATCAGGCTGGTGACCTCCGGGTTCGTGTAGTGGGTCCAGTAGGAGTTGCTGAACCCCTCCGGGTCGGCCTGGAAGGTGATCAGCCCGTTCGGGTCGGGAGCGTCCGACTGCCCGGAGTTGAGCATGAACTCGTACTCGAACG